>JAFECY010000137.1 GCA_018241865.1 Pseudomonadota bacterium
GGGTTTGATGGGCTGTTTATTTCTTGCGGGTTTTTTCAGTAAGCGGAACGTAGATGGGGGGAAATTGTTCGTAGGGTCGGGCACTGCGTGACGAGCCAGCGGATGTACTCGCTAACCGGCCAGCGAAATAAAACTCCATCGGCGCGCTGGCCTCTGACATTTACTTCTCCGTCAACTTCCACACTCCATCCCACTGCTCCGGCAGCGTCTGCGAGCGCAGCACGTCGATGCGCTCGATGAACAAGCGAGAGGCGCCATCGTCCGGCCTCACCCGCAAGCCATCCTCGAACGCGGCGCGCGCCTCGTCCCATTGGCGGGCGCGATACAGACCGAGGCCGCGCTCATAGTGACTGCGTAATTGCGCGCACGCGTCGCTGATGTCGCCCTTCAAGCCGAGCAGTTCGTACACCCGCACCGGATCGGTTTTGCCAACCACGCGGATGGCGTCGATCTCGCGTGCTTCGATGCCGTCGCCAGCCAGCTTGCAAGTGTCTTCGCTGATGAGAATTTGCGTGCGATAGTATTTGTTGGCGCCTTCCAAGCGTGAGGCGAGATTGACGTTATCGCCGATGACGGTATAGCTGCGCGCATCTTCGGAGCCGATGCTGCCCACCGTGACGTCGCCGGTGGCGATGCCCATGCGCACACGTATGGTCGGGACATTTTTGCGGATGCCGAGCACTTCCGGCAGCATTTCTTGAAACTTCTCTACCAACGCTTGTTGTTCGAGTGCGGCACGACAGGCTTGCAGAGCGTGCTCGGAAGCGAGAGTGAACGGCGGCCCCCAGTAGGCCATGATCGAGTCGCCGATGAACTTGTCGATGATGCCGGTGCGGCTGCGAATCGGCGCGGACATCAACGTGAAATACTGGTTAATCAACCGCACCGCGCCCGTCGGCGTCAGGTCTTCGCAAATGCGGGTGAAGCCTTCGATGTCAGAGAAAAATATCGACATCAACTGTCGCTCGCCGCTCTGCGCCAGTTGCCGCTGATCGTGCAGCAAATTTTGCACGATGCGCGGATCGACGTACTTGCCGAACATGTCCTTGATTTGCTCTTTCTGCTTGATCTCGCCCACCATGTGGCTGAACGAATCGGCTAGCAGGCCGATTTCGTCGCTAGTCTGAATTTGTATCTGAATATCGAGGTTGCCGGTGCGGATGGAATCGGTCATCGAGAGCAGCTCGCGCACCGGCCGCACCAAGTTGCGGGTGATGATCGCTGCCACGCTCAGGCCGAGTATGCAGGCCGCCAATGTGACCGACCAACTGAGCCAAAGCGCATCGTGCTCCATCGCTTCGGTACGATCTGCCGATTCGGTGGTGCCGGCATGAATCAAGCGCGTCATCGCGCTGACGCGGCGATTGCCATCGAGTCGAAATTCATCGATCCGCGCTTGGATTTCGGCCAAACTTTTTTCATCGCCGTCGTGCACCTGCGCCAGATATTTTTCGATGCTGGCGAAAAGTTTTTCACGTGCGGCCGGCACATTGCTGAGCTCGGATTTGATCTGGGTGAAGCGCGCCACTTGATCGGCATCGGCACGCACACGTGGGTGCAACAGCGCGCGGTCGATCAATTGATTGGCGCTGACCAATTGCGCTTCGGTGCACAGACGCGTGACGCGGTAATTCATCAAGTTGCGCGCGCCGGGATCGGGATACGCTTTCTTGATTTGGGCACGCACCGCGCGCATGGGTTCATTACTGCAATCACCGGCTTGTTTATAAAAAGCCGCCGCCTCGTCATTGCCGCCCGCCGTCTGCTTCGGCTTGGCATGCAAGGCTCGCTCCATCTGAATCACTTCGCGCAGCGTTTGAATGCGGATATCGCTCATCTGCTGATCGAGCGCGATGTAGTAATCGGATAGCAGCGTCAATTGCTGTCCGAGGCGATGCATGTAGATCGACGACGACAGCGTGACGATCACCATCAACAACAAAAGACTGACGGCGATGCCGAAGATTTTCAGACTGATCGGACGCCGTGCGATTTTCATTTGGTTTGCTGCTGACATCTGGCCGGGCTCCCCTGTGTGCAGCCGTACCGTGCGGCTGCCTGTGCGGCCATTCTAGCCATGGTCGAGGAAAATCGGCAAGATGAGAAACTGCTGCGCCCGTGTTCTGCTGCCCTGCCCGTTATTTTTGTTCCATGCTTCGCGCCAAAAACGCAAACACTGCCGCGCGCGATTGCGTACTGATGTCGAGCTTGTAATTAAGCGGTACGATGTCGCCGCGGAAGCTGATGGTTTGGCGGCCGTTCGCTTCGGGAATGTCCCAACCGTGACCGGCGTCGGGGAAGACTTGCCACGTCACCGGCGCACCCTGCTTTTTCAGTTTGTTCAGACCGATCAAGCAATCGTAAGCCGGCGCGTAAATGTCTTGACCGCCCATCAGCGCCAGCAGCGGCTTATCGGTATCGGGGCGGAGAAATTCGACATCGGCCGCACCGTGGTACGCGGGGAAATAGCACAACGGATAGAGCGCGGCGACGGCGGCAAAGTCGTGCTTACCCGGTTGGCGCATGCCATACATCGTCGCCACGCCTTTCGAGCCGAGCAGCAGCGAAACCACCGCGCCTTGCGAGAAGCCAGCGACGGCGATGCGCTTGGTGTCGATCGTCGGCAGTGTGCGCAAATGACCGAGCGCGTCATAGGCGTCTTTGATGCGTCGTGCGATCGATATTTTCAGCGGTGCGCGGCAATTGGTCGGCTGGCCGCGCATGCTATCCACCGGCAGCACGGCATAGCCTTGCGTCAACGCAGCCTTGACCCATAGCCGCATGCCCTCACCGAGCCGCCCGGAACAATCGGGCAGCAACACCAGCGCCGGGAAAGGCCCAGCTCCTTCCGGTTGGAACACGGTGTTGCCGAGCACGGAATAAAAATGCAGCTTGCTCACACCGGATGTGAAAACCAGATCGTCATGATCGGTACGCGATTTTTCCCGCACTTCTGCCAGCGATGTTTGCAGGGACGCTTCAAACGTGTCGGTCGGCATGGCCTGCGCCAGTTCACGGTCTTTCATCGAACCGCCGTCACCGTAAAATAGCCAGCGACCCTCTTCTTTCAACAAGCGCGTCTGCGCCGGAAAGACGCCGACATCGGTTTGTATTTCACCCACGATACGCACGAATGGCCCGTCCTCGCGCAGCTCCTTCACATGCCAGCGATAACTGCGTGAGACGTTGAACAAGCGACGCATGGCGACCAAATTTTTCTGGTTGGTGACCATGTAGGCCGGATGAAAATTTTCCAGCACGGCGTTCATGTCTTGCCGCAGCCAAGCATCGTTGAGTTTGTCGAACAGTGCGCGCATGTCGGCCGGCATATCGATATCGTTGGCAGTTTGGATGTACAGCTTGCGTGGCCCTCTGGCCTCGTATGCCATACCCATTGCGCGACTGCCCGGTGGCAGCAACTCTTTCCACGGCGAGGCGTGCGAGTTGATCGTTATCCAGCCGTAGCTGAGCTTTTGCCGCAGCGGCGACGTCAGCTCGGTCATCACCGCCGTCATGGGCGTGCCTTTGTCGAACAACAACCAGTTGTTGGGGTTGCTGGGCAGATTGACGATCGCGCCTTTGGTCAGCAATTGCGGATCGAAATCGATCTCGACAGAGGGCTTGCCTTGCTGCTGCAATTGCGCCTGCCAAGCATTGCCGAAGGAGCGTTGGATGGCGATATCCGCGACGAATTTTGGAAAGCCGACCGCCTTGCCGGCTTCCACCGCCAGCCAATCGGTTTCCGGCATGGCGAGGAGGTACCAGATATCGACGCCGTCCTTGCTGACTAGAATGCTGAGCTGCATCAACCGATAAGGAATCAGCGGCGCATCCATGTCCTGCATATCGGTTACGGCCACGCGCACATACGGCGTTGGCGGCATGACGTAACCGGCGGGGATGAGTTTCTTGTACAGATCAAGATCGGTCGGGGCGAAGTCGGCGGTAATCAGCGCCAACTGTTTGTACAAACCCGTTTCGCTGTATTGCTGATTGCCGCGCAACTTCCAGCCGCCCTCTTCCTTGACGATGCTCGCGCCTGCATGCAGCGGCAGCAATTGCAGCGATGGTGCGAGCGCGCCGTGCGGCGACGTGGCGTAGGCGATCAGACGCAGTGCGTTTTTGTCTGCTTCCTGCTGCAGCGCCACCGGCACGATGTCGAGCGTGCCGAGATCGCGCCGGTGGGCTTTCAGGTGATCGAGGAAGGCGGCCTTATCCATGCCCTGATGCAGAAAATCCTTGCTCAGGAAGCGCTCGACTGCGGCGCTGTCCTTGTCGCCATAAGCCTTGCCCAGCGCCTGCAGGAATGCGCCGACATCGGCCGACACCGCGATGCGGTCCGGCGCATGCGTACGAGTCGGCGTCGTCATCGATGGAAATTTAATTTGCGTGAATACGATGAAGCAAGCGAACAACGCCGCCAACGTCAACCCCGCGCGCCACGGTGTGAACATGCCGCGGTACGCATGGCGACGACCATTCAACAGTTCGCCCAACAAAGTGAAGCGCACCAGCAGGTGATAACTACCCAGACAAAGCAAGGTGGTCGCGGCGATGTTGATCGCCATTTTCGCCAACGCACCGAACGGCGCATCGACCAGCAACAAGCCGAAGCCGATGGTAACCGGCAAATGCACCAGATACACCCAATACGCACTGTCGGACACATAGGCCAGCACGCGATTGCGCTCCGGCAGATAGCGCAAGAAAGTACCAATCAGCGCGAAGCTCCACAGCCAGCCGGCGGCGTAATAGCTGAGGCCGATGCCGAGCTTGATCTGCTGCACAGAACCGGCGTGTGCAGAGCCGCTATTCATCAACGCGAACAAAGGCAGCGACACAAGGAAGCACAACAAACCCGCGCCGAAGTAACGCCAGCAATGGCGTACATATTGCGCCAGCACTACCTCGCGCTGTCGGTGCAAGGCCAAGCCGAACGCGAAATACAAACCATACCCAAGGACTTCGCCTAGGCGCGGCAAAAACGCGCCATTCACCGCGATCAAGCCTTGCGGATACGCGAAACCGAGCGCCGCCAGCGGTAAGGTCAGCACGATCACACCCCACCAAGCGCAGGCGAGGCGTCGCCAGCCTGCCGCCAGTGCCACCATGAACGCCGCCGGCACATAAGGGCTGACTAGACCGACGACGCCTGCCAGTATGCTGAACCAGAACAGGTCATACAGAAACCACAAATGCATGGTGCTGACCAGCGGCCGGCCATCGCCCGGCATCATCGACAAAGGCAGGCCGGTGCCGGCATCGGCCATGCGGTTGAGGAACAAGCCGATCAACAGATTGCTGACCATGTACAGCAAGGGCCAGAACAACACGAAAGGCACGCCGATGCGAAGCAGACGATTTTTCATCATGCCGGCGCACCCCCGGCGCTCGATCAGCAGCGCGACGAAGAAACCGGCGACGATGAAAAACACCGGCATGCGGAAAGCATGGATGACGGCAAACAGGAAATTGGCCAGCGGCGTGGTTTGCGGATCGCGCCAAGGCAACGGAAAGTCGCCGACCCAGTGAATGACGGCGACATGCAGCACGATCCCCAGCCACATCATGCAGGCGCGTAGATTGTCGAGGGCATGCAGGCGTTGCGGCACGGATGGCTGGCTCATGGCGCGCGGTTCTTGTTGGAATGCGCCCAAGTTACCCGAGGCCGGGCGGCGGCGGCAAGTGCAAAATTTTCCGGTGGGCGTGAGGAAAATGCAGGCGGTCGATCAGCATGATTGTCATGCGCGTAGTTTGTCCCTACACTGCCCGAAAGAAGGCTGCCCGTTTTTACGGTTTTTTATTCGCTGTCCGATCAGTTCAAACATTCGAGAAACCCATCGGGACGAAGATTTCAGCCATGTAGGGTGGGCACCCAGTGCCCACGCCGTATTCCAGACGCCGCACGCAAAACAATCCCGCTGAATGTCCCGCTACCGTCGCGCCTCGCAAGCAGGCGGCTCCTATTTCTTTACCGTCGTTATCCATCGACGCCAGGCCATCCTCTATTGCCCGATCATTTGCACTGCATCTGGACCTTGCCGGAGAACGATGCGAATTTCTCGACGCGCTGGATGATAATCAAGCGCATCGCGAATCGCATCTGGCAACGCCATTTCTGGGAACACCAGATTCGCAACGATCTCGATTTTGAACGACATGCCGATTACATTCACTACAATCCCGTGAAGCATGGGTATGCGAAAGCGGCGGCGAAGTGGCCGTATTCGACATTTCATCGCTATGTGGCGAATGGCGTATATGCACGCGACTAGGCTGATTTCGGCGACATGAAGTCTTGGATTATGATTGACGCTACAGACCGCGTGGGCACGCTGTGCCCACCCTACAAAACTGACCGCCTTTGACAAAGGTCAAGGCTGCTGCGCGCGCCACCGCAATCAAGGATCGTCGGGTCAATATTCGCCTGTCTTCCGGCGATCTGAACGATATTCAGGTCAGAGCCCTAGAAGAAGGAATACCGTACCAAACGCTTATTGCCAGCGTCTTGCATAAATATGTTACGGGACGCCTCGCAGAGCAGCCCGGTGCCGCCACGAGCGCAACGCCCAAACCGACAGGCAAGCATCGCGCTACATCCGGTCGCTAATCCACCGCGTTGGCACAATCGACCAAGCTCATCAAGCCCCATCCCGCTTCAAAAACGCTTCCAGCCGCGCATTAAACGCCGCCGGCTGTTCCTGAAACAGCACATGCCCGGCACCGGGGAATAGCGCCAGCTCGGCGCGGCCTTGCGTGCCTTCCTGCAGGGTGCGGGCATTTTTCAATGGCCATACCAAATCTTCTTCGCCGTGCATGATGAGCGTCGGCACGGTGATTTCGGCCAGCCATTTGTAATACGGACGAACGTCCTGCACCGCTTGCAGTTGCGCGGTGCGTGCATGGCTCGGCTGCGGGGCGACCACGGCGGCGAAGGCGAGCGCTTTGTCGATCAGGTCGGGGTTGGCTTCGAGGAAGGCGGGCGGATAAAAAATACTGAACAACGAAGCCAGCCGTTCGCGCGGGGTGTTGCCCGGAGCGCTGAGTTTTTGCAGCACACTCATCGGCGGCAAGGTGATGTGCGGGTCGCCGCCGGAGACGCCGGTACAAACCAATACCAGTTGCTTCACGCGCTCGGGGTAGTTGTGGATGAAGCATTGGGCGATGACGCCGCCCATCGAGGCGCCGAGCAGACGCACCGGCTGCGTGATCTTGAGCGCATCGAGCAAACCGGCAAGATCGGCCGCAAGTTGATCCATGCTGTAGGGGCCGGGCGGTGTGCTGCTGCGACCGGCACCGCGATTATCGAGCACGATGACGCGGTAGAACTGCCGGAAATAAGCGATCTGCGGCGCGAATAGTTCGACCGTGCCGCCCAAGCCGGGGATCATGACTAGCGGCTCGCCTTGGCCTAAGTCTTCGTAGTAAATATCGATGTCATTGATCGGCAGTGTCGGCATAGTTGCTCCGTGCGAGAGTGATTGCGGAATGGGGATTTTCCCATGAAGCGTGGTGACAGTCACTCAGCCGGCAGCGCTTGCACCAATATCCAAGGCTTGACCACCACCGTCCACAATGCGGCGTCGGCTTCCAGCCAAACGCGTGCTTGTTCATCGTTGACGCGGCCGATTTGGCCGGCTTGCATCCATTGCGCGACCGCTGCTTTGTTATCGCTGGCAATCTGCACGGCGACATCGACCAAGTCCATGCCTTCAGCGACGGCGATCACCGCGCCGGCGGCGAAGAAGCGTTGCAGTTCTTTCCAAGCGAAACGCGCGGTTTCGCCGTTCAAGCGAGCGCGCAATGCGTCGGCATCATGCACGTCGTTCATAGCGCGCCTATTGCGCTGGAGCAGATGATGCTGCTGAAGTCGCTGAAGCGGCAGCTTTGCTTTTCAGATGACGTTCCAGTTCGCGCAAAAATACTTCGCGCATTTTTTTCTGGGTGTCGCTGGTGTAATCCGCGAAAGTTTCTTCAATGTCCGGCAGCGCCGCCAACATGGCTTGGCCGGCGGGCGAAGTTTCAAATTGCTTGAGAATCGCTTTTTCCTTGCGGGTATACATGATCGGTTTCGGCTCACCGCCGTTGAGAATGTTGATCTGCGCTTTCACTAATTTCTTGCCGACTGGGCCTTCCCAAAAAGTGGCGATCTGGCGGCACGTGCCGAGATCGAAACGGCTGGCGAAATAAGGCGTCAGCTTGTCGGCGGTGTATTTCTTTTCGAGGTAGGAATTAAACACCGTTTCCATCAGCGCGGCGTTGTCTGCATCCCGTTCTTCGCTCAGTTTAATCATGGCCTTGCTGGGGAGGATGAAGCGCTCCGGCAACGCCATGGCGTACACGATGCGTTCAGCGGCGGCGAGATGTTCGGCCGTGTATGTCGGTGCAGCGGGTGCGCTGGCCGCAGTAGGCGTATCGAATACAGCAGGGGTGGCGGTCGAGGCCGTAGGCGTCTGCGCCTGAGCGGCGGTCAACATGCAGGCGAACAAAAAGGGCGGCAGAAATTTCTGGATGGTCATGGACAGTCATCGTTAGTGGCAAACCCGGGAAGTATATGTCAGCCGCGCACAAAAGAAAAAATCCCCACCCATTTGCATGAGCGGGGATAAGCTGGAGAACAGCAGCAATCGTTGTGGCGGCGCCAGCGCGCCGCCGGTAACTTTAATTCATCAACAGGTCGGCTTGGGTGCTGGTGGTGTACATCTGCAAGCCGAGGTGACCGAGAGCGAAATCGTAGGTGGCATTCTGACCGTCGATGTTGGAGGTATGCGAACCCCAGACATAGCAGGAGCCGATGCACACCAGTTCATCGATCCAGCTCTTGATCGAGTACATCTTGGCACCGTAGCGCTTGCCCTTGACCGAGTTAATCAGCGGGCTGTCGATCGACAGACCGTTGGCGCCGCAGGTGCTGCTCCAGACATTCCACGGATACCA
>JAFECY010000138.1 GCA_018241865.1 Pseudomonadota bacterium
AGCGCCTGATCAGGCTTTCTCCAGTTCCCGCTGCGCTGCCAGCAAGCGCTCCAGCAATCCGTTCGATGCCGTTTGCAGCGGCGGACGCAATTCATTGCGCAAGAGACCTTGCGACGCCAGCAATGCCTTGACCGGCGCAGGGTTGGCTTCCTCGAACAAAAGTCCGATCAGCGGCAGCAAGCGATGGAAAAGCCGGCGTGCCGTATCCAGTTTTTCTGCGCGAATCAATTGGTATAGCTGCACAAACAAATCCGGCCGGATATGCGCCGAAGCGGCGATGATGCCGGCGCCGCCCATGCACAGCGTTGAAAACATGTGCCGGTCTTCGCCGGCCAGCACTTGCAGCTTGCCATCCGCGATCATTTGCATGGTCAGGTCGGGGTCGCCGCCGCAATCCTTGATGGCGCTGATGCGCGGATGTTCAGCCAGCGCGCGTATGGTATCGAGCTGCATTTCGACGCCGGTGCGGTAAGGGATGGTGTACAGGATCAGCGGCACGGTTGCTGCATCGGCCAGCTCGTGGAAATAGGCGACGATGCCTGCCTGGGACGGGCGAATGTAGGAAGGTGGCGGCACCAGCAAGCCGGCGATGGCGCGCTGCTGGATTGCTCGCTGCTGTGCCTGCACCGCTTCCATGTTGCTGCCCGAGAGACCTGCGACCACCGGGCAGGAGGGTACAGCTTCGATGACGGCATCGAGCACCGCCAGCTGTTCGGCATCATCGAGCGCCGCCGCTTCGCCGGTCGAGCCGCAAGCGACCAGCCCGGCCACGCCGGCATCGGCCATGCGCCGCGCCAGTGCCTGCAGCGCCCGAAAATCGATCTCTCGTCGCCGAGAATGTGAATCGTGAATGAAAGGGGTGACCAGCGGCACCCATACTCCGGAAAAATCCTGCATGACAAAACTCCCTTGTACAAAAGATGACCGACCGATCACCGCCGGGAGGGTTGACGTGTAGCGTTATGCAGAGGGGATTCGACCTTTGCGCCTGCTGTCCTGTCAGCCCACCTGACGGGACAGCGCGCCCCGGTCAGATGAGCGACTGTTTCTTGGATTTGCCACCGGCCATGACGCACGCCAGCGACGCCGGAAGGCGTGCGCTGCAGCGGGAATCAATGATGAAGGCCGGTGACATGTATTGTGTGGCAAAAGTTGCAAATTAAAACTTACGCAGCCATCTTACGTGCCGATGGCTGGATTGGCAACTCTTGCCGGCTTCAGGCTGCCAGCGCTGTCTTTTCCAGCGCCAGTCCGGCATCGACCCAGTCCTGTTTGCCGCCGGCATAGACAGCCACATTGCCGTAACCGATCTGCTTCAGGACATTGGCGGCGATGTGCGAGTTCTGGCATGTCTTGCTGGCGCAATACACCACGATTTCCGTGCTGCGGTCCGGCGCCAGCGTCGGAGCGAGGGTGCTGGTCTGGTCGTGCGGCATATGCTTCGCGCCGGGCAGATGGCCATCGCGGTAATACTTTTCCGGCAAGGCTTCGAGCAGCAGCAGGGCGGGATTGGCGGCGCTGCGGGCTTGCAATTCTTCACGGGTAATCAGCTTGGACATGGTCATTTCCTTTTGAGTGAGGTTGAAAACGGAATCAAACTAGTTGCAACTGCAATTAAATTATCGCACAAGTGATTGCATTTGCAACCACTTGTGCGATAATGTTTTCATTCGATTTTGAAAAGAGGTATTCATGAAACCGCGCGAATCCGATGCCAAGGGCCGGGCCTGGGCCTTGCTGCTGACAACGCATGCCACGCTGGTCGAGCGCATCGAGGCGGCACTGGGCGCCGCCGACTTGCCGCCGCTGGCCTGGTATGACGTGCTGTGGGAGCTGGAAAAGGCGGAAGACGGCAAGATGCGCATGAGCGAGCTGGCCGAGCGGGTGGTGCTGTCACGCAGCAACCTGACCCGCCTGGCCGATCGCCTGGAAAAGGCAAAGCTCTTGCGCCGTGAATCCTGTGCCGATGACAAGCGCGGCGCCTATTGCGCCATTACCAAGGCGGGACTGCAGATGCGGGAAAAAATGTGGCCGGTGTACCGTGAGCAAATTGATCTCTTGTTCGGCGCGTATCTCGACGTCGAGGAGGCAAGAACCATGACCCAGGTTTTCGAAAAGATTTTGCGGGCGGCAAAGGAGGTGTCGCCTCCGAATTGAGCAAGGGCGAGGGCTATAATCGCCAAACTTCCCGCGATCACATCGTCTCTTGACCGGATCGCTTCCCGTCAAGGACCACTGTCGATGAAAAACGAACACCATATTCCGACCGCCTTTCGCAAGGAATTCATCGACTGGGATCTCTGGCGCGCGCGCTGCATCGTCGTTGCCGCAGCCGTGATCGCCGGCTTGATAGTGGTGGCCTTTACCGACCTGTGCGAGCATGCTCTGAATGTTTTTTCCCGGATGCGCGCGGCATGGGGCTGGTCGCCCTTGCTGTGGACGCCGTTATGCGCTGCAGCCATCGTCTGGCTGACGCGACGCTATGCGCCCGGTGCCGCCGGGTCCGGCATTCCGCAAGTGATGGCGTCGCTCGATACGGCGGTCGCACCGGCCAACCGGGGCTTGTTCGTTTCCCTGAAGCTCAGCGTTGCCAAGATATTCCTGACGGCCTGGGGCTTGCTTGCCGGGCTATCCCTGGGGCGCGAAGGGCCGTCCGTGCAAATTGCGGCAGGGGTGATGCTGGCTGCGCGCCGCTGGCTGCCGAGCCGCTCGACGGTGACGGCTCACGGTTTGCTGGTTGCCGGTGGGGCGGCAGGGATCGCCGCTGCCTTCAATACGCCGCTGGCCGGCGTCATGTTTGCGATCGAGGAATTGTCGCGAGTTCCGGAGCAGCGCAACAGCGGCTTGCTGGTCACCGCCATCGTACTCGCCGGCCTCATTGCGGTATCGATCCATGGCAACGAGACTTACTTCGGCATCATCCATGTTGCAAGCGTCGGCATGCCATTGCTCCTGCCGGGGCTCCTCGTGACCTTGCTGAGCGGCTTGGCCGGCGGCTTGTTTTCGCGCTTGCTGATCGCTTCGCTGGGTTCCGATGCAATGGACCGATTCAGCCGCTTGCGCCGGTTGCGCCCGGTTCTTTTTGCCGCCGGGTGCGGATTGGCAGTGGCCGTGATCGGGGTGATGAACGATGGGGCGACTTTCGGCAGCGGCTATTCGCATACGCGTAACATGCTGGAAGGTTCGGAAAGCGCGCCGGCAGTGTATGTATTGTTCAAGTTCATTGCGACCTGGCTGACGGCCTGGTCTGGCGTGCCAGCCGGTATCTTCGCGCCTTCCCTCGCCATTGGCGCTGCCCTCGGCAATGATGTCGCCTTGCTCACGCAATACCCGCATGCCGCCACCTTGATCGCCCTGGGCATGGTGGGATTTCTGGCGGCGGCAACGCAGGCGCCGCTGACTTCCTGCATCATCGTGATGGAAATGGTGGATGGTCATGCCATGGTGCTCAGCTTGATGGCATGCGCACTGGTGGCGCGCATGGTGGCGCGTGTACTCAGCAAGCCTTTGTATCCTTCGCTGGCGCAACTGCAGCTGGGGCGTTTGCCGGTTGCGCCGGTCGCAGCGGAAACAGCCGATCCCCCTCGATCGCACTCCTAAAAATTTCCAGCCGAACAGCGCCGCAAACAGCCGGCAGGCGGTACCCGGGACTATAATCTCGGGATGCAAAATCTCCTCCGCAACCTCAATCCGGAACAGCTCGCCGCCGTCACCCTGCCGCCGCAATCGGCGCTGATCCTGGCCGGGGCCGGCTCGGGCAAAACCCGGGTTTTGACCACGCGGATCGCCTGGCTGATCCAGACCGGTCAAGTATCGCCAGCCGGCGTGCTGGCCGTGACCTTCACCAACAAGGCTGCCAAGGAAATGCTGTCGCGTCTGTCGGCGATGTTGCCGATCAATACACGCGGCATGTGGATCGGCACCTTTCACGGCTTGTGCAATCGCTTGCTGCGCGCCCATTACCGCGACGCCGCCTTGCCGCAGACTTTCCAGATTCTCGATTCGCAGGATCAGCTTTCTGCGATCAAGCGTTTGCTGAAAACGCACAATGTCGATGACGAGAAATACCCGCCGCGCAATTTGATGTATTTCATCAATAGCGCCAAGGATCAGGGTTTGCGCGCGCAGGATGTCGAAGCCAACGACGATTACAACCGCAAGTTCGTCGAGCTGTACGCACTCTACGATCAGCAATGCCAACGTGAAGGCGTGGTCGATTTTGCCGAGCTGTTGTTGCGTACCTATGAATTGTTGAGCCGCAACCAGCCGTTGCGCGAACACTATCAAGCGCGGTTTCAGTACGTCCTAGTCGATGAATTCCAGGACACCAACGACTTGCAATACAAGTGGCTGAAGCTGATGGCTGGGCACGGTAGCGGCAAAGGTGGTGCGGTATTCGCCGTCGGCGACGACGACCAGAGCATCTACGCTTTTCGCGGCGCGAATGTCGGCAACATGGCTGCCTTCGAGCGCGAGTTCCAGGTGCAGAATCTGATTAAGCTGGAACAGAATTATCGTTCCCACGGTCACATTCTCGACAGCGCCAATACGCTGATCGCCAACAACAGCAAGCGCCTCGGCAAGAATTTGCGTACCGACGCCGGCCACGGTGAACAGGTGCGCATCTATGAAGCGTCGAGCGATATTCAAGAAGCGCAGTGGATCATCGAGGAGGCGAAAAACTTAATCGCCGAAGGCGCGGCGCGCAGCGAGATCGCGGTGCTATACCGCTCCAACGCGCAGTCGCGGGTGATCGAACATGCTTTGTTCAGCGCCGGCATTCCGTATCGCGTGTATGGCGGCCAGCGCTTTTTCGAGCGCGCCGAAATCAAGCATGCCATCGCTTACTTGCAATTGATGGACAACCCGCACAACGATTCGGCTTTTTTGCGCGTGGTGAATTTCCCGACGCGCGGCATCGGTGCGCGTTCGGTCGAGCAGTTGCAAGATGCGGCGCGGCAGTACGGCATTTCACTGTATGCGGCGGTGCCTTATGTGATGGGCAAGGCCGGGAGTTCGCTCGGTGCGTTCGTCAAGTTGATCGAAGGCGCACGTTTCGAGACCCAGCATTTGCCGCTGCAGGAAATGGTGTCGGTGGTGCTGGAATTGAGCGGTTTGATCGCGCATTACCGTACCGAGAAAGAAGGCGCGGATCGCATCGAGAATCTGGAACAGTTGACCAGCGCTGCGCAACTCTTCGTTTCCGAAGAAGGCTTCGGCATCGACACGCCGGCGCTGGCCGGACCGCAGGCGCAAGCGGTGGCGGGCGCAGCCATCATTGGTGACAGCGGCGTCGAAGTCATCGATGCCGATGCGCCGCTGGCGACCGTCATGTCGCCCTTGTCGGCGTTCCTGTCGCATGCCTCGCTCGAAGCCGGCGACAACCAGGCGCAGGCCGGGCAGGATGCCTTGCAAATGATGACGGTCCATTCTTCCAAGGGGCTGGAGTTCGATGCGGTGTTCATCACCGGGCTGGAAGAAGGCTTGTTCCCGCATGAAAATTCGCAACAGGAAGCGGCCGGTATCGAAGAGGAGCGGCGTTTGATGTATGTGGCGATCACGCGCGCCAAGAAGCTCCTGTACCTGAGCTTTTCGCAAACCCGCATGTTGCACGGTCAGACCCGCTACAACATGAAGTCGCGCTTCTTCGACGAGTTACCGGAGGAGGCGCTGAAATGGCTGTCGCCCAAGGTGCAGCACCACTGGTTCGCGCAAACGCACAAATCGGCTTGGGATGAGGCGCCGGCGTCTGGCGCGAATGCCATTGCACATAATTTAAGCAAGAAAGACGCTGCTTGGAGGATCGGCGAGACCGTCGCGCATCAAAAATTCGGCGAGGGGGTGATTGTCGATATCGAAGGCAGTGGCGGCAATGCCCGCGCCCACATCAACTTCGGCCGCCACGGCATGAAGCTGCTCGATCTGGGTATCGCCAAACTAGAAAAAGTTGGCGCGCGCCTCAGCGGTTGAGGCCGTCGGCGACCGGGGTGTCGGCAGCGCCGTCGGGTTTGCCGAAGATGTCGGTATAGCTCGGATAAAACGTGCAAAAGAAAATGCTGAATAGCGCCACGCATGCCGGCATCGTGATGAGGACGCTGAGAGTTTGATTGCCGCCGGTCAGAATAGCCGCGACGGTGAGCACGAAGAAAAAAACGAAAGTGATGCCGACCCACCCCAAGCCATACACCAAGAAAATACGATGGGCGCGCCAGACGGCGAAGAAGCTGTAGAACATCGCCTTACCCAACTTCATCCGCTTCCACGCGATCAAGGGCGCTGCATACCAAAACGCCATGGCGGCCGGCGTATAGACCAAAAACGATGCCAGCATGGCGTACAAAAAGCTGGAATTCTGCACTTCGGGCGAGGTCACGGCAATTTTGCGTTCCAGCACTTTGCGGAAAACGCTATCGTCGATCTGGGCAAACACCACGGAAGCCAGCAGACTGGCGAGCAGATACATCACACCGAGCAGCAATAGCGTACGGAAAGCCGGTGAGCGAAAACCCGTCAACAGCAAACCGGGATGGGCGCGCTTGCCGCGCTCGACTTCGACACACGCCTGCATGAATCCCATCGTAAACACGGGCGTCAACAACAGCAGGGAAATATTGCCGATTTCGGCAGGCAGCAAGCCCAGCGCCAGCACCAGAAACATGAAAGCCAGAAACAGCGTGGACAATTCGATCGGCTGTTTGCCGAACAGGGCAAAGCCCCGTTTGATCCATGACCATCCGGTACTGGCGGGCAATGGATTCATGCTGGGCTCAATGCGGGAATCGGTCCGGCGATACGCTGCCGCAGGATGCGCTCGAAATGCGCCGGGTCGTGCGGGGTCAGCATGTGGGCGTCGCGCGGCAGATAGTAATCGTACAGCCGCGACAGCCAGAAGCGCAGCGCACCGGCGCGCAGAACGGTTTGCCAAGCGGTGCGCTCCGCATCGGTGAAGGGACGCACCTGCTGGTAGGCGTCGAGCAGCGCGCGCGCCCGCGGCATGTCGATGGCGCCGGTCGATAAATCGATGCACCAATCATTGAGCGTGACTGCGACATCGAACAACCACGTATCGCAACCGGCAAAATAGAAATCGAAAAAGCCGGTCAGCCGCTCGCCATCGAACATCACATTGTCGCGGAACAGATCGGCGTGCACCGGGCCGGACGGCAGCGCGTGATAAGTGGAGGAGGCGGAAAAATTTTCCTGGGATGCCAGTTCGTCGCGCAGCAACTGCTGCTTGTCTGCATCCAGATAAGGCAGCACGGTCGGCGTGGTGGCGCGCCACCAGTCGAGCCCGCGCAGGTTGGGTTGATGGATGGGAAAATTTTGTGCTGCGAGGTGCATGTTGGCGAGCATGCCGCCGACGGCGGCGCAGTGCACCGGCGCTGGCGACAACTGGCAAGCGCCGCCCAAGCGGGTCACGATGGCAGCCGGTTTGTCGTGCAGGGTGTGCAGGATGTCGCCAGCGTGGTTGGCAATCGGTGCCGGAACCGACACGCCATGCTCGGCCAGATGGCGCATCAGGTTCAGGTAGAACGGCAGTTGCGCGAAGCTCAGCTTTTCAAAAATGGTGAGGACGTACTCGCCGGTTTCGGTGCTGAGGAAGAAGTTGCTGTTTTCAATGCCGGATGCAATGCCCTTGATCGCCAGCGGTTTGCCGAGCGAAAACTGTGTCATCCATGTTGTCAGGTCCGCCAGCGTGACCGGAGTGAATACTGCCATGAGTCGAAGGTAAAAGCGTCAAGGAATCAGGCGGCATTCTACTACGGACTTACTTCTGCGCCGGCTTGGCCGGTGGCGTTGGCGGCGTTGCAGTCTCTACGGTCGCTGCACCCGATTGTTCCTTGAGTTTGCTGTTGCCGTCGAAGGTCATCACGCGCCATTCCGCCGGGCGCGATTGGGTGGCCTGGGCATCGCCGGGCTGAGCGCTGCCGGGTTGATCGTTTGGCTTCAGGTAATAAGTGTTGTTGCCGCGCGTGACTTTGACTTCAGTGCGTTTGCCGCCGGGGGCGCGTTTTTCGGTGATGCGGTTTTGTTCGGGTGCGGAGCGCACGGTCACGGCCGGTTGCGAGACTTCTTCCAGTTTTTCCATTTTCGGCGGTGGCGGCGCAGGCGTGGTCGGCGGGGTGGCTGTTTGCTGCGCCACGGCTGGCAGGGTCAGGGCGGCCAACAGGCCGAGGCAGGCGAAATGGGCGAGAGTAGGGCGCATGATCGTGTCAGTGTCGAGTAATGGGTGAGAGGAGTAAGAGGCACTCCGATAATTCATTCTAGCAAACCAGTTGATAAGCGGTGCGGATTTACAAATACATCGTTTTTTGTTTTTCTTCCTCGGTCGGTTCGATGTCGCGCGCTTCGTAAAAAGCAAAAATAGCATCGACGATATTGGCCGGTTCGTCGATCAGTTGCACGATCTCCATATCCTTTTGTTCGATCATGCCATCCTTGACCAGTTGGTTCTGAAACCAATCGAGTAAGCCACGCCAGAAGGTGGTGCCGACTAAAATGACCGGTATGCGCCGGCTTTTGCCAGTCTGGATCAAGGTCAACACTTCGGTCAATTCATCCAGCGTGCCGAAACCGCCGGGCAGTACCACGTAGGCATCGGCATACTTGACGAAGGCGACTTTGCGGGCGAAGAAGTGGCGAAAGTTGATCGAGATGTTTTGCCAGACGTTGCTAGTTTGCTCGTGCGGCAATTCGATATTGAGGCCGATCGAAACAGAGCGGCCCTCGAACGCGCCCTTGTTGGCTGCTTCCATGATGCCGGGACCGCCGCCGGAGATGACCGCCAAGCCAGCGTCCGACAATCGGCGCGCGATATCGACTGCCTGCGCGTAATAAGGATTGTCCGGCTTGATGCGCGCCGAACCGAAGATCGACACCGCCGGCCGCACTTCCGACAGACGTTCGGTGGCGTCGATGAATTCTGCCATAATCGTCAGCATGTGCCATGATTCGCGCGCCTTCTTCATGGTGGCGCGCTCGATATCGGCGACCTGCCGCAGACGCGGCACGTTTTTTCCATTTGCTTCCATATGCACAAAACCCTGTTGTTAGTTGATGGCTCCAGCTATCTGTATCGCGCCTTCCACGCCATGCCGGATTTGCGTAGTCCCGATGGACTGCCCACGGGTGCGCTGCACGGCATGATGAACATGTTGCGCCGCTTGCGTAACGATGTCCCTGCAGCATACATCGCCTGTGTTTTCGATGCAAAAGGCAAGACCTTCCGCGACGACTTGTATGCCGAATACAAAGCTAACCGTGCCTCGATGCCGGAGGATTTGGTCAAGCAAATCGAGCCTATCCACGCCGCTGTCAAGGCGATGGGTTGGCCGGTGCTGATGGTCGATGGTATCGAAGCCGACGACGTGATCGGCACGCTGGCGGTGCAGGCCAGCGCGCACGACATGAACACAGTGATCTCCACCGGCGACAAAGATTTAGCGCAATTGGTCAACGCGCATGTCACGCTCATCAACACCATGAGCAATGAAACGCTCGACCGTGACGGCGTGCGCAACAAGTTCGGCGTGCCGCCGGAATTGATCGTCGATTACCTGAGCTTGGTCGGCGACACGGTGGACAATGTGCCGGGCGTATCCAAGGTCGGACCGAAGACGGCGGTGAAGTGGTTGACGCAGTACGGCAACCTCGATGGCGTGATCGCCCATGCCGACAAAATTACCGGTGCGGTCGGTGAGAATTTACGCGCTGCGCTCGACTGGTTGCCGCAGGCGAAAGTGCTGGTGACGGTCAAGACCGATTGCGATTTGACTGAGCACATGGCGTCGATTGCGGAATCGCTTACCGTCAAAGAGGAAAACAAGGATGCGTTGATCGAAATGTATCAGCGCTATGGCTTCAAAACTTGGTTGCGCGAAGCGACTGCTGGTGCAGCGGCAAAGACTGCTGTCGATACGACAGTTGCGCCAGCAGCGGGCGAGGCGCAAGCCAGTTTATTTTCTGCGGCCGCTGCCGTGCCGACCGAATATGAAACAGTGCTGACCGAAGCGCAACTGGATCGCTGGCTGCAATGGATCGACACGGCGGCATTGACCGCGCTCGATACCGAAACCACGTCGCTGAATGCCATGCAAGCGCAACTGGTCGGTATCTCGCTGTGCTGCGAAGCGGGCAAGGCCGCTTACATTCCGGTGGCGCATCGCTACCAGGGCGCGCCGGAACAGTTGTCGCGCGAACGGGTGCTGGCAAAACTTCGGCCCTGGTTGGAAAATTCGGACAAACCGAAAGTTGGCCAGCATTTGAAATACGACAGCCATATTTTTGCCAATCACGGCGTGGCCTTGCGTGGCATCGTCCATGACACGCTGCTGCAATCCTACGTGCTGGAATCGCACCGGAGTCACGACATGGACAGCCTAGCGTTGCGCCATCTCGGTCGTAAAACCATCACCTTCGAGGAAGTGTGCGGCAAGGGCGCATCGCAAATCGGTTTCGACGAAGTGACGCTGGAACGCGCCACCGACTACGCCGCCGAAGATGCCGATATCACTTTGCAACTACATCAAACGCTATGGCCGCAGATCGAGCAAGACGACAAGCTCACTTACATCTACCGCCATATCGAATTGCCGACATCGATCGTGCTGCAAAAGATGGAGCGCACCGGCGTGCTGATCGACGCTGCCCTGCTGAATGCGCAATCGAGTGAGTTGGGTCATCGCATGCTGGAACTGGAAACGCAGGCGCACGAGCTGGCCGGTCAGCCTTTCAATCTCAATTCCCCCAAGCAGATCGGCGAGATTTTTTTCGATAAGCTGAAGCTGCCGGTGGTAAAAAAAACGCCGTCCGGCGCGCCTTCGACCGACGAGGAAGTGCTGCAAAAATTGGCAGAAGATTTTCCGCTGCCGAAAGTCTTGCTCGATTTCCGCAGCCTGTCCAAGCTGAAATCGACCTACACCGACAAGCTGCCGAAAATGGTCGATGCGGCAAGCGGCCGGGTGCACACCAATTACGGCCAGGCCATCGCCGTTACCGGCCGGCTGGCCTCGAACGATCCCAACCTGCAAAACATTCCGATCCGCACCGCCGAAGGCCGCCGTATTCGCGAAGCCTTCATCGCGCCAGCGGGTTGCGTGATCGTCTCGGCTGACTACTCGCAAATCGAGCTGCGCATCATGGCGCACATCTCGGAAGACGCCAATATGTTGCGTGCCTTCGCCGACGGCGAGGATATTCATCGCGCCACCGCATCGGAAATTTTCGGCGTGACGCTGGCCGATGTCACGAGCGAGCAGCGCCGCTATGCCAAGGTCATCAACTTTGGTTTGATCTACGGCATGAGCGCTTTCGGCTTGGCTGGCAATCTCGGCATCGAACGCGCGGCGGCGCAAATGTATATCGACAAATACTTCCAGCGCTTCGCCGGCGTGGCGCAATACATGGCCGACACGCGCCTGCAAGCTAAGGCGCGTGGCTACGTCGAAACCGTATTCGGCCGCCGCCTGTGGCTGCCGGAAATCAATTCACCCAACGGCCCGCGCCGTCAGGGTGCCGAGCGCGCCGCGATCAATGCGCCGATGCAAGGTACGGCCGCCGATTTAATCAAGCTGTCGATGATCGCGGTGCAGGATTGGCTCGAAGGTGAGAAGCTGCAAGCGAAAATGGTGATGCAGGTGCATGATGAATTGGTGCTGGAAGTGCCGCAGGCGGAACTGGAATTGGTGAAGGTAAAATTGCCACAACTGATGGCCGGTGTGGCGCAATTGAAAGTGCCGTTGATTGCCGAAGTGGGTGTAGGGAAAAATTGGGATGAGGCGCATTGAGGTAGAAGGTTCGGTAGCAGGATTTGCGTGAAAAACGAACAAACATTTTGAACCACGGCGGTCACGGCGGTCACAGCGAAAATACCATACGGTTCTTTGACTGCGCCGTGACCGCCGTGTGCGCCGTGGTTAATCGTTTTTTCTTTGCGTCAGCCCCAAGTATTGAGAGCTGATATGGCGGTTCAACGTGACGCATGACGCATGCCCATCTCAACTTGGATTTTGCAAACATCGATAGGAGAAATTGCATGGATCAACTGCAAAAAGATTTTGACAGCCTGCTTGCCAAAACACCGCTGTCCGATGATCTTGATCGACGCACCTTCCTGAAGACGGCCTTGGGCACTGGCTTTGCCGCCGCCGCGCTGCCGGTGATGGCGCAGACGATGATAAAGACGGACAGCGACGGCCTCACCGCCGGTGCGGTCACGATCGAAGTCAAGGGACAAACGATTCCAGTCTATCGCGCCCAGCCGCAAGGCAAGACCAATCTGCCGGTGGTGTTGGTGGTGTCCGAAATCTTCGGCGTGCACGAACATATCGCCGATGTCGCGCGCCGCTTCGCCAAGCAGGGTTATCTCGCTCTCGCGCCGGATTTGTTCGTGCGCCAAGGCGATCCGGCTAAATATCCCTCCATCGCCGAGTTGCTCAAGGAAGTCGTCGCCAAAGTGCCGGACGAACAGGTGATGGGCGATCTCGATGCCTGTGTGGTTTGGGCGGCGAAAAACGGCGGCAATACCGACAAGCTCGGCATCACCGGTTTCTGTTGGGGTGGCCGCCTCGTTTGGTTGTATGCCGCCCACAATCCGCAAGTGAAGGCAGGCGTGGCTTGGTATGGCCGGCTGGTGGGCGACAAGACGGCGCTGACGCCGGCAAACCCGGTCGATATCGCGGCCACCCTCAAGACGCCGGTGCTTGGCCTGTACGGCGGCAAGGACAATGGCATTCCGCAGGAAAGCATCGAGAAGATGAAGGAAGCGCTGGCAAAGGGCAGCAGCCAATCCGAGTTCGTGGTCTATCCGAATTCAGGCCATGCCTTCCATGCCGACTATCGTCCGAGCTATGTCGAGGCCGATGCCAAGGATGGCTGGCGGCGTTGTCTGGCGTGGTTCAAGGCGCATGGGGTGGATTGATAAGCTGGATGCCCCATGAAAAACGCGACTCGGGTAGCCGCGTTTTTCATGGGACACGGTTTGCCGAATTCGATGCCCTGTGGTCTAATTTGCCACTGCTTTGCTTCGCCGCGGATTTCAAAATCAACGCCACCTTGCTCTCCATCCTGCTCGCCACGACCATCGCCGGCGTCATCAGCATCACCGCTGCCGCCGTGTTTTCTTTCGGCTTGCTGTCGAAGATGGTCGAGCGCATGGTCAGCCTGTCGGTCGGCATTCTGCTCTCGACTTCGCTGTTGCATGCTTTGCCGGAAGCCTTTGAATCGCACACTGATCCGCGCGTGCTGTTCGCCACCTTACTGGGCGGGTTGCTGGCATTTTTCCTGCTGGAGAAATTGGCGATTCTGCGCCATTCGCATCATTACGAAGGGGACGGTCATCACCACGATCACGGACATGATGCGGATGAAGCAGGGAAAGCCGGCTGGATGATTCTAGTCGGCGATGGCTTGCACAATTTCACCGATGGCATTCTGATCGCCGCTGCTTTCCTCGCTAATCCGAATCTTGGCATCATCACTGGTTTAGCGATCATCGCCCA
>JAFECY010000139.1 GCA_018241865.1 Pseudomonadota bacterium
AGGCCGGTTTCGCGCGAGAAGTATTCGTTCGCTGGTTTGCCGTTGACAGTGATCTTGCCGCTGCCAGACTTGATGAAGACGCGCGCCACTGCACTCTTGCGACGGCCGGTCCCGTAGTTGTAGTTACCGATCATGTCCGTTCCTTACAGTTCGAGTGCTTTGGGTTGCTGGGCAGCGTGCGGATGCGAACTTTCCGCATACACTTTCAGCTTCTTGATCATCGCGTAGCCGAGCGGGCCCTTGGGCAGCATGCCCTTGACAGCCTTCTCCAGCGCGCGGCCGGGAAAACGCGCTTGCATTTTCTCGAAATTGGTTTCGTAGATACCGCCCGGATAACCGGAGTGGCGATAGTATTTCTTGTTCAGCGACTTGGTGCCGGTAACGCGCAACTTGCCGGCATTGACTATGACGATAAAATCGCCGGTATCGACGTGCGGAGTAAATTCAGGTTTGTGCTTGCCGCGCAGTCGGCGTGCCACTTCGCTGGCAACACGTCCGAGGACTTTGTCCGTCGCGTCAATCACGAACCAATCGCGCTGGACTTCATGTCCTTTAGCGGAGAAGGTTTTCATGTTGACTTCCTAATCAGGGGTAAATTGCTCAATGTACGATGGCGGTTCCGCCTCCCGTGTTGCGATGGCGGACGCGACCTTGTTTTTCTTCCTGAGCAAACGGAAGAACCTGAAACTATAACCTTTTCAGTCTCGCCAGTCAACTTTCCCAATTTTCGCCAATCCATCGCGGCACCCAAACCCCAAAAGCCGAACCCGCTACAATACCGCCATCTTTTTCAAGGGGATTGCAATGGAATGCACCGTACGCTGGGCCGGCCTGTCCGGCATGACTTTTCTAGCGGAAACCGGCTCCGGCCACATCGTGACCATGGATGGCGCACCGGAAGGCGGCGGCCGCAATCTCGCGCCGCGGCCGATGGAAGTCGTCCTCGCCGGCACCGGCGGCTGCACCGCCTATGACGTGGTGCTCATCCTGCGCAAAAGCGGCCAAGACATACGCGGCTGCGATGTCACGCTAAAATCGGAACGCGCCGAAAAAGACCCCAAGGTCTTCACCAAAGTGCATTTTCACTTCACCGTACGCGGCCGCAATCTGAAAGCCAACTTAGTCGAACGCGCCATCAAGCTCTCGCACGAAAAATACTGCTCCGCCTCCATCATGCTGGAGAAAACGGCAGAACTCACACACACGTTCGAGATCGTCGAAGATGCAGGCGAAGCGCTCCAACAAAGCTGATTCTTACCCAGCAAGCGGCACACAAATATCAAGGCACGCGGCGCACCCGAAGCCAATCGGCAAATGCCTGTTCGGCCAACGTCCCGGCCGCTACGCCCAGCATGGCTTGAATCGCATCGTGCGGCGTGAATTGGATGGTCACGCCGTTGTCGGCCAAAAATAAACGCGCAAGTACCCAAGCCGTGCGCTTATTGCCATCACTGAATCCATGATGCCTAGCGAAGCCAAAGCCGTAAGACGCCGCCAGATCGAACACATCGGGCGGCGGATCGCCATATGCATGCAACTGCTGCGGCCGCGCGTGCGCTGACGCAATCGCATGCATATCCTTGACGCCGTCCAAGCCCCCATGCTGCGCCAGTTGCACATCATGAATCGCAAAGACGACATCGCGGCCGATCCAGCGCCACGCACTCATTTAGCCCTCATTTGGCCAATACACGCAGAATTTCCCGATCTTCCCGCATGATGCTCTCGGCCAAAGCCATTTGGCGCGCGAAATCGGGGCTATAAGGCGTCAGGCGCATGCCGCCGTCCGGTGCTTCCGTCAAAAAAAGCGTATCGCCTTTCTGCACGTTCAATTTCGCCTTAGCCTCCTTGGGAACAATAAAGCCCTCGGAAGCGCCTACAGTGGTTAATTTAAATGTGTACACGATGGCCTCCTATATAATTTTTATTATATACCAGCATCCCTCCCACGTCGCTGTCGCCAGAATGACGGGCTTATGTGTCCATTCTCAGCATGCGCCTCATCAATAGCGCGGGAAAATCTTGCTGATGCCCGGCGATGGCATAGACATACACATCGCCATCTACACGCCGATAGACCAGCTTATGGTGCGATGTCGGGACGTATTGGTACGCGAAAATGCCGACGGCAGACAACTCCTGAACAGATGCCCCGGTCAACAGGCCTGAATCCACCAGAGCCAGCTTGTCGAATATCGCGTCTTCGGCCTTTACCCAATCAGACTCGCTCCATTGGCTAAGCATGTACTCCTGAAGCGACAGGAGATCCTCCTGAGCATCGGGGAGGATGAAGATCGTCATGATTTTTTGCGCTTATTTGCGCTTACTTGCGTTTTTGACGGGCTGCGGCCAATTGTGCGCGCGACTGCGCTACGGAAATTTCCTTGCCCCCTAGGCGATCTTTTTCACCCAAGGCCATGACCTTCAGTGCGGCAATCAATGATTCTTTTTCTTGGTACCGCTTGACACTTTCAATCACCATACTAGCTTCGCCATTCTGGGTGATGATGAACGGGGTGCCGTTCATCATCAAGTCTTCCGAAATCTGCGCCGCGTGGCTTTTCAGGTAGGAGATAGACTTGATGTTGGCGACCGATGACATACGGGAAATCCCTAGGATAGAGAAACTGAATTTAGTCCTGAATTTGCTTACAGTCAAGCATTGGCGTGCGCCTTGCTTGCTCAAACTATGCAATTGCCCTTCCCGGATTCGAGCTCGGAAATAGCTTTGCGTGTGATCGGGCTGGGCACCTTTGCGACCACAACACAAGATCATTCCCGACCAGAAACCCAATATCCAAGCAAGCTATTCGCGCTGGAATGCCCCATCCCCACCCTGCCTCTCCTTGAAAGGGAGGGAATCGCAACAGCGAACGACCACCTGCATTGCCGATTTTGAACATGCTTTTCGCCGTGTGCGCCGTGGTTCAAAATGGTGTGTTTTTGCGTAAGCCCTGCTACTGACTTGCGCGCCATCACCGCCCAAGCAAAACCTTCCATTCAAAGGTAATAAGCAACGCTAGTCATCACCTTCGCCATCCCCCGCATTACTCCCCGCACCGGCGGTGGCAAAGGTGCCGCGCCCAGCGCATCCGCCGCCGCGCCATGCGCCGCCTCATCGGCGCACATCTGCGCGACGATCGCCCGTGATTTCGCGTCCTGCGGCGGCAAGCTAGCCAAATGGCCGGCAAGATGCGCCGCCACCTGCCGCTCGGTTTCCACCACAAAGCCCAAGCTAGCCGCATCCCCCAGTCGGGCGGCGACCATGCCCATGCCAAACGCCCCGGCGTACCACAAAGGATTGAGCAGGCTGGTGCGCGCGCCCAGCTCATGCAAGCGCACAACCGTCCACGCCAGATGATCTTCCTCCTCCAGCCCGGCCTGCGCGAACTGCTGGCGCACCGCCGCACTGCGCGCAAAGCGCCCCTGCGCGGCATACAAAGCCTGGGCGCACACCTCGCCCACATGATTCACCCGCATCAGACCGGCGCTATGGCGGCGCTGCGCCGCATCCCACGCCGCCTCGGGCACTTGCTGCGCCGGGCTAGCGCGATGGCCGCGTGTCACGCCCGCGATCGTCCGCAAGGCCAGATCGGCATCCACAATCAAAGCATCCATTAAACGGCGAATCATCATGAACAAATAACATTACCAAAAAGAAATATTTCCCTTAACCCATCGAAATCCAACGATTTGTTGTGCAAGTGCGACAGGCTTTTCGTCATATTGCCACAAAAGCCAAAATCCCTTTGCCCTACACGCGCCAATTTGTTGAAATCATGGCTAACTTCTTGACCACTGGGATTAGAAGTGCCGGCAGGGGCGTTACCACTAGTGGCCTTGCTGGATGCAACAAACCTTTAGCATCACCAACCTTCGGAGAAAATTGAATGAAAAAATCGCTTCTCGCACTCGCAGTTCTGGGCGCATTCGCCGCTTCTGCACAAGCACAAACCAACGTCGCCATCGGCGGCGTGGTGCAAGCCAACGTGAAGAGCTACAAAGTCGGCGGCATTTCCGCTGGCAACGCCGCTCTGGGCCGTCAAGGCAACAACGAACTGCGCGTGGACGACGACTACAACTCGCGCTTCTGGCTGACTGGTTCGGAAGATCTGGGCGGCGGCAACTCCGCGATTTTCTATGTTGAAAACCGTCTGAACACCGACCAACGTCAATCGACCGGTCTGGCTACCGGCGCTGGCTTGGCTGACGGCGACACTTGGGTCGGCCTGAAAGGCGCTTGGGGTCAAGTCACCGTTGGTAAGCACTCCTGGCTGAGCGTCCAAGGTCTGCTGACCGAAATGCAAGTCGGCACCGGCGGTCTGGCTGCCATCCCAACCAGCATGCTCGGCACCTACAGCATCCTGAACCAAGCCGGCGCTGTGACCGGTGCCGGCGCTACCGGCGTGGTTCCTGCCCCGAGCTTTAACACTTCCGGTACCGCCTATCTGGACATCACCCGTCGCGTCAACTCGATCACCTACCGTTCGCCGAATTTCAGCGGCTTCAGCGGTGTGGTCGGCGTTTCGACCGCTTCGGCTGGCGCGGAAGGAACCATCAACAACACCAACTACTACAACGACGGTCGCGAGTACTACCTGCAAGGTACCTACTTCAATGGCCCGTTCTACGTCAACTTGGCTTATCGCAACCACACTGCCGAAGGTCGCAACGGTCTTGACCAGAAGCAGATCCGTCTGTCCGGCTTCTACAAGATCAATGGCTTCAAGATCGGCCTGCAGTACGATCGCGCCACCAACGATCTGGTCGTTGCCAATGCATCCCCGGCACCTGTTGCACTCACCGAGTCCAGCGGCTCCCGTACCGCATGGCAGATCCCGGTCAGCTATTCGTTCGGCAACCACACCATTTTGGCTAGCTACACCAAGGCCGGCAACTATGGCAACGTAACCGATTCCGGCGCCAAGATGATTACTCTGGGCTGGGATTACGCTCTGTCCAAGCGCACCAACGTCGGCGTGTACTACAGCAAGCTGTCGAACGACACCTACGCTGCATACCAGCCGTTCCTGGCAGGCACCTCCTTCACCGGTTCGGGCTTGGCTTATGGCGAGAACGCAACGACCTTCGCTCTGGGCCTCAAGCACACCTTCTAATCGGTGGGTTGAACCTAGACAAGCAATTGTCGTGTAATGAAAACGGGCGCTTCGGCGCCCGTTTTTTTGGCTATTCGGATTACCGTGTAGAAACCGCATACTCTCCCGCGACCTCTTCTGTGTGGAACCGCTCTCTGCAGTCCGTGCAAAGCAGCGCCAGATTCACCATCGGCTCACCGTCCAATAACGGCTCCATTTGCGTCACATGGAAGTCCTGCGATTCGTACACGCCCCTGCAGGAAGAGCAGCGATTATTTTGTTCCCGTAGCAGCCTTGTTCTTGGACTTTCCTGCTTGGGCGGTTTCAAGCCAGACTCTGCGGCCATCAACGGCTTAGACGGTTCCGGCAACGGATATCGCCGCCTGCCAGCTTGATTGCGGGCGGTGTTCTTCTTTTTCGTTCGTTTCTTTCTTTGATCTTACGACTCACTCAATTTCAATGAGGCGCGTGAGCGCATGTTGTCCCCACTCGACAATTGCGTGAAGGTCGGGCTTGTTCGGGGCTTGCATTGCGTCCCACGTCCGCTGAGCAACCGGCGAGCTTTTCAAACTCGCTAACGCGTTCCCGATCTCGGTATGTTTTGCCGCCAGCAATTCTGCAAGTTGTTCAAGCGGAACGGCATCAGGCAACGTCGTTTCAATCGACCACCAATCAAACAGGTCGCGTGGCGTCAATGCCCAACCGCGATAAAACAGTTTCTTTGCCAATACTTCTGCAACCGGCTCCAGCGGCAATAAAGTTTCTGGAGCATGTTCGTCGGGCAAGCCGAGTAGTGACATGCCGACGATGAAATCGATCTCGCCAACGGCATGACGGAGCTTCAATGAAACGGCGGTTTCATCATACCCAGCCAACTCACTTTCAAATCGATCATTCAAACGCGGAGAGAGATAGCCGATCCATTGCGGGTCTCGAATGAAAAGGTCAATGTCGTGACTGATTCGGTGTTCCAGAGCCAACATCAGCCTGGTGCCGCCACCAAGCTTGGGTTCAAATGGTAAGCCACCACGACTTTGCGCGTCCGCCACCATGCGCTGTGCAAGGTTTTCGAGGGTCTTCCATGATCCGCTTGCTTTGAACGCAAGAACATCGTTCATCGTCGTGCTGTTCATAGTAAGCACTCCACCGATTTTTCCCAAGATGGAACCCGGGGCAGCGATTGCAACAGCGTTTCTCTGTAGAGCATATCGGCATGGCGCAGATCGGCCCCGGACTCGCTCGCGCAAAGAGAAATCAATCGAGGGTCGAGTTCCACAAAGGCATAGCTCACCACAGCGGCAGCGGACGAATCTCTGATGACCTTTACCGATCCAGCACGTAATGCGTCTCGCAGATGGTCTGTGTTGACCACCTTCCCAAATGGGGCATTCAGGTGCGCGACAGCCATTCCTAAATGATTGGTGCGCATCGACTTTCCTCCACATTCCACATGAAAATCCGATTGATGCATTGTACGCTGCCTCCCTGTTTACACACGATTTTCAGAATAGCCGTTTTTTATTCGCATGCGGAAAAGCTGAGAGACAGTCCAGAAATTGCGTACAATGAAAGTCGGATTTTCATGTGGGATCGCCATCCTATGCATCATCTTGACCATGACTTGGAAGAAGCCATTCTCCGCTTTCTGACTTTAATCGCGGCTCGTTACGATACGGCTGGCGCGATCGTATACGGTAGTCGTGCTCGTGGTACGCACCGACCTGACAGCGATGCCGATTTGGCGGTGCTTCTCAAAGGGGAACATCAGCGGATGCTGACGACGACGCTGGCAATGGCTGATGTAGCGTATGACGTATTGCTGGAAACGGGCATCAATATTTCACCCCTGCCGGTCTGGCTGGATGAATGGGAGCATCCAGAACGCTACGCAAACCCAGCACTGCTCCATAACATTGCTCGAGAAGGCATCCGGCTGTGAATGCCCATGATCTCATGGCAAAAGCTGGCCAAGCTGCCGTTTCAGCCCAAATATTGCTGGATATGGGCGACCCAGATGGCGCATGTAATCGCGCATACTATGCCATGTTTGATGCAGCCCGCGCCGCCTTGCTAGCGTCCGGGCATGTAATAGGCAAGACACACAAGGGTGTGCTCAACACATTCAGCGAATATCTTGTGAAGAACGGCCCGTTTTCAAAGGAAACGGGCCGCCTGCTTAAACTTGCCGAAACTCGTCGTTACGTGGCCGACTATGGAGGCGACCCCGTAGAACTCGACGACGCCAAAGAAATGGTGGAGCAAGCCGTAAGCTTTGTCACTGCCATACGCACCGAATTCATGCTGGAGGAATCTGGTGACAGCAATCATAGAATGAAGCCATAACCAAACAGACAGGCCTCAAACATCTCTTCTCATCGGGGTGTTCAATCCAGACAAGCAATTGTCGCTGTAACGAAAACGGGCGCATGCCATCTTGGCGCAAGCCGTATTTTGTGATGACCTTCCACGCGATGTTGTTTTATCATGAGGCTGGATTTTGCTGTGGGCGTCAGAGCTGCATTGGCCTCGTTCATGCCTTATCGTTCTCAGGCTAAGCGGCGCATGCCCGCTGTTTTGGCCGCATCACCATCGAATGTGACTGTCTCCTCGCACCCATGTCGATGTCCGATGCGCTCGATCAGGCAATCCGCAAAACCGGCCTTTGATGCAGCGAAGCGGGAAAGCGCTTGCAGCGCCACTTCCACGTCCTGCACGACGATTTCGCGAGTCTGCAAGAGCTGCTGCAGGATGCGCACAATCTCGGACTTGGTGGCCTTGTATGCGCCCTGCATGACCCAAACCATTTCGACTAGGGTAACGGTTGAAATGAAGCCAGGTTCTTCGCTGGTCAGCGCGTCGATCAGCGCGGATGCACGAGCCGATTGCAGTTCGTGATCCTGTGCGAAATACCGCACGACCACATTGGTATCCAGACCGATCATCAGCCGCGCATCCCTTGCGCCGCAATTGCGCTATCCATATCTTCCAGCGTTACCGGCTGGTTCGGCTTGCGCAGCACGCCCTTGAGCGCCTGTACCGGACTGGTGGCCGCGACGATCGAGAACTGGCCAGAGCCGGTTTCCACAAACTCGATTCGGCTGCCGGTATCGAGGCCCAAGGCGGCGCGCACACTGGCCGGGATCGTGACTTGGCCTTTCGACGTTAGCGTGGCTGTTGCCATTTGACTCACCTTCAACGAAATATATTCCTTACTTTAGCGTAAGGAATCCAGATATTCAAGC
>JAFECY010000013.1 GCA_018241865.1 Pseudomonadota bacterium
CTCACGCGCGAAGCCGGTTCGATGTTTTTCTTAGGCGAGATTTACACGGATTTGCCGCTGCCGGTCGATGCGCCGGTCAGCGCGCATTGCGGTGAGTGCAGTGCCTGCATCACGGTGTGTCCGACCCAAGCGATTGTTGCGCCCTATCGGCTCGATGCGCGGCGCTGTATTTCTTATCTCACCATCGAGTTGAAAGACAGCATCCCGGTCGAGCTGCGGCCGCTGATCGGCAACCGCGTGTATGGCTGCGACGATTGTCAGACGGTGTGTCCGTGGAATAAATTCGCGCAGCGTGCGGTGCTGGATGACTTCGACGTGCGTCATGGACTCGATAGCGCGAGCTTGCTGGATCTGTTCGCTTGGAGTGAAGAAGAATTTCTACAAAAAATGGAAGGCAGCCCGATCCGCCGCATCGGCCACGAACGGTGGTTGCGCAATATCGCGGTCGGCCTTGGAAATGCCGCCCGCGCCGGGCAAGCGCAGCCGGCGATCGTGGCGGCGTTGCAGGCGCGTGTCGATCATCCGTCGGAAATGGTGCGTGAGCATGTGGCTTGGGCTTTGCAGCAGCATGTGCCTGAATGAGTCGGGTATTAAAAGCATTGACCACGGCGCACACGGCGAGCACGGCGAAAAAGCATGACGGTTTTTGATTGTGCCGTGTTGCACTAACTGACCAGCGCCAGCCACATCGGCAGGGTGACGATCGACAACAACGTCCCAGCCGAAATCAGGAAGGCGACGAAGGGGCCGTTGCCACCCATGCGCGCCGCCAGCACGAAAGCGCTCGACGCCGTCGGCAGCGCGCCGAACATCACCACGATTTGTAACTGCAGCAGCGATAGACCGAGCCAGCGTCCGGCCGCCCACGCAATCGCCGGCAACGCCAGCAGCTTGACGGCGATGAACCAAGTGGCGATACCCTTGGCTTCATGTAATCCCGACAAACGCAAACCAGCGCCGACCAAAATCAGGCCGAGTGCAATCGACGCATTGCCTAAGCGCGCCAGTGTTGCGCCCAGCACGTCCGGGATGTGCAAGCCGGCAAAATTGAAGACGAGACCCACGGCGGTGGCGACCAACAATGGATTGCGCGCCAGTTCTTGCCACAACTTGCCGTCTTTATGCGTCAGCGCATGCACCGCTGCCGCATTGGTGACGGGCACAGAAAAGCCGATGATTAAGCCCATCAGTGCGGTGCCGGCATCGCCTGCTAGCCGTGAAGCCGCCGCGAGCGCGATGTAAGAATTGAAGCGGAATGCGGTTTGCACACCAGATTCAAAAATCATGTGGCCGGGCCGGAATAGCGGCTTGGCCAGCCAGCCCAGCGCGATGCCGCAGCCCAGTGTCAGCATCGCTGCTTGCACCAATTTTCCGGTGCTGGCGAAATCGAGCGGCGCGCGTGCCGTGGCGTGAAACAGCAGCGCCGGAAACAGCACGTAATACACCAACTTTTCCGCGCCACTCCAAAAAGCGGCGCCCCAGTGCGTGACGCGCAGCAAAATAAAGCCGAGCAAGATCAGCAGGAAATCGGGCAGCAGCAGAGTGGCGAACGACATGAGGCGGTGGCGTGGCGTGCGAAAGCCACGAGTGTGGCAGCAATCGCCCTAGCTTGACAAGCACGGGGATAAGCCCAAAATTAGGGCTGCATTGAATAAGCTAAGCGCGGCGCAATCTGCGGCCTGCGCTGCTCACCGAACACAACATCATGCCGACCCAAACCGCTTCACTATTTTCCGCCATTGTTGCCGCGCCCTTTGGTGCGATGGGCATTCGCAGCGACCGCGACTGTGTGCAGGAACTGGTTTACCTGCCGCCGAGTTATCGACCGCAAGCCCCTACTGACAAATTGGCAGAAAAAACCGCGCGCCAAATCGAGCGGTATTGGCAAGAGCCGGATTTTCGTTTTTCGCTGCCCTTGGCCGACGCTGGCACGCAATTTCAGAAAAGAGTGTGGCAAGTGATTGCCGCTATTCCACGCGGGGAGGTGTTGACCTATGGCGATGTCGCTCGCTGCATCCAGTCCGCGCCGCGTGCAGTCGGGCAGGCGTGTGGCGCGAACTGGTTTCCGCTGGTGATTCCTTGTCACCGTGTCACCGCCGCCGGCGGCCTCGGCGGTTTTTCCAATCACGACGAGGAAACCGGCTTCCATGTCGGCGTCAAGCGCTGGTTGCTGGCGCACGAGGGCGTGGATGGCTACTGAACCCAGCGCAGCGCTATCGTCAGAATACGACTTGATCGACGAATTTTGCGATGCTTTGTGGCTGGAAGACGGCTTGGCGAAAAATACCCTCGATGCGTATCGACGCGATCTGCGTCTGTTCGCCGCTTGGTTGGCGCAGGAAGAGCGCGGCGGATTGTATGCGGTCACACTGGAAGATTTGAACGCCTATTTCGCCGCGCGTCACGCCACGACCAAACCGACGTCGGCCAATCGCCGACTGGCGGTGCTGAAACGGTTTTACCAATTAGCCTTGCGGAATAACCGCGTCGCCAGTGATCCTTGTTTGAAATTGCGCTCGGCCAAGCAGCCGCCGCGCCATCCCAACACACTCTCCGAAACACAAGTCGAAGCGCTGTTGGCCGCGCCTGATGTGAGCACGCCGCTCGGCTTGCGCGACCGCACCATGCTGGAGTTGATGTACGCCAGCGGCTTGCGGGTGTCGGAACTGGTCTTGCTGAAAAGCGTAGAAGTCGGCATGAATGAAGGCGTGCTGCGGATCACCGGCAAGGGCAGCAAAACCCGGCTGACGCCTTTTGGCGAAGTGGCGCGCGCTTGGATCGAGCGCTATCTGCGAGAAGCGCGCACGGTTATTCTCGGCGCGCAGGTGGATGACGCATTATTCGTGACTGCGCGCGGTGGCGCCATGACGCGGCAGATGTTCTGGACTTTGATTAAAAAATACGCACGGCAAGCCGACATCCATGCACCGCTATCGCCGCATACTTTGCGGCACGCTTTCGCCACGCATTTACTCAATCATGGTGCGGATTTGCGCGTGGTGCAGTTGCTGCTCGGCCACGCCGATATATCCACAACGCAGATTTACACCCACGTCGCCCGCGAACGGCTCAAACAGTTGCATACACAACACCATCCGCGCGGGTGAATGGAGTAAGATGTACCGACAACAGCCCGCATGCAAGCGGAATAAAGAAGAGTATGCGCACAGACCTGACCATCGAGATTGTCGTGCTGGAAGAAAAAAACAGTGGCGACAGCAAGGTATTTTATTGCTCGGACTTCGCGCCAGTTGGTCAAGCATTGGACATGTACGTTTCCGAGCAAGAATGCTCCATCGCGCTCTATCACCAAGCCGCCTATGCCGATCCAGTGCTAGGTGAGCGCCACAGCCGCAAAGCCATGAGCTACCCCGGCCGGCCGGCCGAAAAAATGGTGCTGGTTGGGCAGGTGCATGGCACCCTGCCGGTCGATCCCACTAGCCACGTCGAAGTCAGCCGTGCGCATCTGAAACTCAAGGCTATTCCAGTCGATGAGCGTTGAATCGCGGGGCTGATCCGCGCACTGTATCGGTCACAACTTTTGATAGTTAGTCACAAGCCAAGCTGTGACGCGTGTTTTGCGCCACAGCTTGCGCGTCATTCTTGTCACTCGACCAATGGAACAGAAGGTAATGGTTTGCGATTGCCGCTGTCTATGGCATGCTTTTTCTGGTCGAGAATTTCTGGCTGCAGACGCAATGGGTTTAATAAAAGACATGAAGGGCATCCGCAGGCGTCTGGTCGTCATACTGCTTTGTTTCGCACTGGTTTATGTCGTGTTCGAGATCGTCTCGACTGTACAGGATCGGCGCGCGACGTTGATGGGGGCGCAGGGCGATGCTGCCAGCGTGTCGGCCGCGTTGAGCGAACATGCCGACCGCGCCATCGGCGAAGCCGACAGCATGCTGCAGAAGCTGATCGCCGATTATCAGCGCGCCGACAAGACCGTCACCGGCAATGAAGAACGCTTGCATCACCTGCTCGCCGCTTATAACGACAAACTGCCGCAGACATCGTCCACCAATATGCTCGACGCGCGTGGCAATTTGCTGGCCAGTGGCGCAAAATTTCCTGTTGCTGCGTCTCAGCGCGATTTTTCCGATCGCGATTATTTTCAATACCACATCAAGACTGGCGATGCGGGATTGTTCATTTCGCGCCCGCTACTAAGCCGCACCAGCGGCAAGTGGATGTTTACGTTATCGCGCGCGATCAACTATCCAGATGGCTCGATCAAAGCCGTTTTCGTTACCGGCATCGTGCTTGGGTATTTCGATGGTTTTTACCGCTCGCTCAATCTTGGCAAGGCAACGCGCATGCAACTGGTGCGTCAGGATGGTTGGGTGTTGATGCGGCATCCGGCTGTGGATGGTGCGCCAGCTTTGAACGTCGCGCATGGCATGTTGTTCGAACAATTCCGCCGTGAGCCGGCCGGGAGTTATTTGAGCCCAAAATCGCTCATCGACGGTCAAGCACGCGTGATCGGGTATACCGGCTCCAATATTTATCCGATTTTGGCACTGATCTCGCTATCGGAACGCGATGTGCTGCTGCCGTGGCGCGAGCGGGCATACCAGTCGCTGATCGAGGCCGTCATCACCTTGGGCATGGTGGCGGTGTTGGGCGCGTTGCTATGGCGTTATTTGAATCAAATTGATTTCACCCAAGCACACGTCGAACGCCAGAGCCGGTCGCTGACGCGTTCGGAGAAGCGCTATCAGCAATTGGTGGACGACATCGACGGCATCGTTTGGGAAGCCAGCCTGCCCGATTTGCATTTCACTTATGTCAGCGCCAATGCCGCCGGCATCACGGGTTACCCCGCCAGCGACTGGCTGAACGATGAAAATTTTTGGCCGGCGCGCTTGGGCGGCACGCCGAAGAATGCAGCGGATATTTTGAGCCGGCTCGAAAAAAACGGCGCGCTTGAAATCGAACACAAATTGATTGCGTCGGACGGACGCACGATTTGGCTGCGTAACAACGTCACGCTGGCCAACGACACCGACGATCAGCCGCGTTTGCGCGGCGTGATGGTGAACGACACGGAGCGTCGGCAAGCCTACGAAGAACGGGAACTGGCCGCGCAAGTGTTTGAAACGAGCATGCACGCGGTGATGATTTTTTCTACCGGTGGTCGTATCTTGCGCGTCAATCGCGCCTTCCTTGCCATCACCGGATTTGGCGAAGAAGAAGTGATTGGCCGTAATGCTACTTGGTTCGAGTCACATTTCCTGCAACCCGGTTTTGTGGACATGGTGCGGACATCGCTGCGTCAATCCGGTAAGTGGCAGGGCGAATCGCCGATGCGAACCAAAGACGGCAGCGAAATCATCATCATGCAAAGTATTTCGGTGATCCGCGATGCGGACGGCCGCGCCCGCTCGACGGTGACGATTTTTCACGACATCACGGGAGAGAAACAATCGGAGAAGCAGCTTTACCAGCTTGCACACTTCGATGCGCTGACGCAGTTGCCCAACCGCCAGGCGCTGGCAGAAAAAATTCGTCTCGCGGTCGAGCGTGCCGGTCAAGAGCAATCTGGCTTGGCGTTGCTGCTCATTGATATCGACCACTTCAAAAACATCAACGATAGCCTCGGCCATGATATCGGCGACCGCATGTTGCGCGTCGTCGCTGGGCGCATCGCCGATTGCCTCGGCACGCATGACACGCTGGCACGCATCGGCGGCGACGAATTCGTGATCCTGCTGGAACGGTTGACGCAAGGCGTCGAGCAAATCGAACAGACCGTCGAGCGCGTTATGCGTCTCGCCAGCGCGCCTATCGAGATCGATGGCAAAGAATTGTATGTTTCGTTGAGCGTCGGCATCAGCGCTTTCCCGCAAGATAGTGCCGATAGTGACGCGCTGCTGCGTAATGCGGATACTGCGATGTATCGCGCCAAGGCCGCCGGCCGCAATGGTTGGCGCTTCTTCGATGAATCGATGGCGCGTCATGCCGCGCATCGGCTGGATATTGAAACCGCGCTGCGTCGCGCGGTTGAACGCAATGAACTGTTGTTGCATTACCAGCCGCAACGTTCGCTCGGTACCGGCCGCGTTGTTGGGGTCGAGGCCTTGCTGCGCTGGCAGCGCCCCGGCGTCGGCATTGTGCCGCCGCTGGAATTTATTCCGCTGGCGGAAGAGAGCGGCTTGATTCTGCCGATCGGCAACTGGGTGCTGCATGCCGCTTGCGAACAGGCGGCGCGCTGGATGCGGGAGCGGGATGTCAGCCTGCGCATAGCCGTCAATATTTCCGCTCGGCAGATTCACGATGCCGGTTTTGTTTCCCAAGTGCGCGATGCGCTGGAGCAGAGCGGCCTGCCGCCGAATCTGTTGGAGCTGGAAATCACCGAAAGCTCGATCGTTGAAAATCTCGATGAGACCGTCAACAAGCTGCATCGACTCAAGGAACTTGGCGTCACCATCGCTATCGACGACTTCGGCACCGGTTATTCCTCGTTGTCCTACCTCAAGCAATTGCCGATCGACCGCCTCAAAATCGACCGATCTTTTGTCAAGGACACACCGGGCGATTCCGACGATTGCGCGATCGTTCGCACCATCATTGCTATGGCGCGCAATATGGGTTTGTCGGTCATTGCGGAAGGCGTGGAATTGAAAGAGCAGCTCGATTTTCTCGCTGCCGAAGGTTGTAGCGAAATACAAGGCTATCTGCTATCCAAACCGCTGCCGGCAGAAGAAATCGTTGCCAAGCTCTGAAGGCGATGAGGGCCATTTATTCAGCGTAGCCTGAATCCTTGAGTGCGATCCGCGCTAGAACGATGCCGTGGTCGGAAGCCTGCGGCGTCTGCCACAGGATGTGATCGTTCAGATAGCGCACCTCCAGCACCTTGCCGACGGCATCCGCATAGTCCGGGTGGAAATGCTTCGACACCAGTACGTGATCGATCGTGTTGCACGCGCCGTCGTGCATGTGGGTAAAGCCGGCGGCGCCTGCTTCGTTGCCGTGCATTTGGATGCGGCGACAATCGAACAGACGTTGGCCGAAGCGGTCGTCGCCGAAGCGGCCTGCTCCCATCAGCAGTTCGCTCGTCACGGAATCGATGGTGTCGTTGAAATCGCCCATCGCCACGATGGCGGTATCATCCCGTCGCATGCAGTCGAGCAGCAGATGAAATAAGCCCAGCGCTTCCGCGCCGCGCCGATGCAGCGAACGCAGCGATGCCATGCCGAATTGCGTCGGGTCGCTTTCACTTTCGCCATTGCGGAAATCGGGACGTTTGGATTTCAGATGCAGCACGAATACGTCGATCGCAAGACCGTTGCTTGCCCGTACCCGCGCTTGCAGAATCGGCCGCGTGAAGCGTGGCGGGACATGCGCCTGCGGCGGCAAGTTGTGCGTCAAGCTGGCGGGAAAATCGCTGTGGAAATGCACCGCATCCAGTGGCAGGCGCGACACTAGGGCGACACTCGGCGTCAGCGGCGCAAGCTCGGAAGCGGGATCGGGGTCGATGCCGGCGTGATGGGCATCGCGATATTTTGTGCTGCGGGCAAGAACATCCTTTAACGCCGCTTGTGAAAAAATTTCTTGAAAGCCGATCACGTCGGCGTCGATGGTGTCGAGTTGCTGCGCGGTCCAGCGGATCTTTTCTGCGTACTCTTCCGGGCTGAAGGGCGGCAGGTTGGGGTAGAAAATGATTCCCGGCGGCGCCAGATTGCACACATTGAAAGTCGCAAAACGGATTTCCTGTTGCATTACAATAGCTCCCGGTTTTTGACACAGGATGAGCGTAGCACGGCATGGCAAAGAAAGAACATGTTTCCGAGACGCCCGCTACGCAGATGTTGCGTCGGCACGGCATCGCCTTCACCGAACACCCTTACGAATACGAGGAGCACGGCGGCACCACGGTGTCGGCGCGCGAATTGGGCGTGGATGAACATGCCGTGGTCAAGACGTTGGTGATGCAGGACGAAACGGCCAAGCCGCTGATCGTGCTGATGCACGGCGACCGCAAAGTTTCGACGAAAAATTTGGCGCGTCAGATCGGCTGCAAATCGGTCGAGCCGTGCAAACCGGAAGTGGCGCATCGCCATTCCGGTTATCTGGTCGGCGGCACTTCGCCGTTCGCGACGAAAAAATCCATGCCGGTGTACGTCGAGCAGAGTATCCTTGCGCTGGAAAAAATGTACATCAATGGCGGCCGGCGCGGTTATCTGGTCGGCATCGCGCCGGGCGTGCTGATGGAACTGCTGCAGGCAAAAGCAGTCCACTGCGCGCTGGAAGAATAATTACTGAAATTAATGGGGAGACCATGAATACCGTTTTGTTTGCCATCGCCGCCTACCTGATCGGCTCGCTATCCTTCGCCGTGGTGGTCAGCAAGCTGTTCGGCCTGGCCGATCCGCGCACCTATGGCTCGAAAAATCCGGGCGCGACCAATGTTCTGCGCAGCGGCAACAAGGCGGCGGCTGTGTTGACGCTGCTCGGCGATTGCTTCAAGGGTTGGATCGCGGTCTGGCTGGCGCAGAAATTCGGACCGCAGTATGGCGTGGAAGACAGCGGCATTGCGCTTGTGGGCGTGGCCGCATTTGTTGGGCATCTGTGGCCGGTGTTTTTCAAGTTCAAGGGCGGCAAGGGAGTGGCGACGGTGCTCGGCGTGCTGTTGGGCATGAATGTCTGGCTCGGCCTCGCCACGCTGGTAAGCTGGTTGGTGGTGGCCTTCGCCTTCCGCTATTCTTCGCTGGCCTCGCTGGTGGCCGCGGTGTTCGCGCCGTTCTACTACGGTCTGTTGTTCGGCACCGATATCGGCTTGCTGGCGGTGCTGGTGATGAGCGCGCTGCTGGTCTATCGTCATCGCGGCAATATCGGCAATCTGCTGGCGGGTAAGGAAAGCCGGATAGGTGGGAAGAAGAAGTAAAGATTTTTAACCACGGCGACACGGCGGGCACGGCGAAAGGCTTTGAAGCTCCTTCCCCTTCAAGGGGAAGGTCGGGATGGGGATGGGGTCTGTGTGCGTGAGGCTAACCCCCATCCCCTCCCTAACCCTCCCCTTGAAGGGGAGGGGATTTCAAGGATTTTCCGCCGTGCCCGCCGTGTCGCCGTGGTTCAAACAATGCACACGATCAAACCGCCACCAATTCCTCCAACGCCCATCTCGGCCGCACACTGAAGGCATAGTCGCGCGTGGCCGCCGTCGGATCGCGCGCCAGCCGCTGCGCGCCGGCGAAGGCGATCATCGCTCCATTGTCGGTGCAGAATTCCAGCTCGGGGTAAAACACGCGGAAGCGTTTCTTCACCGCCGCCGCATTCAGCGCCACGCGCAATTGCGCATTGGCGCCGACGCCGCCGGCGATCACCAGCCGCTTCAATCCCGTTTGCTTGAGCGCGTCGAGGCACTTGGCGGTCAGCACATCGACGATGGCTTCGACGAAGGCGCGCGCGATGTTGGCCTTGTCCTGTTCGCAGATATTGGTCTGGTGGTTCTTCACCAGCGTCAGCACCGCCGTCTTCAAGCCAGAAAAACTGAAATCGAGATTTTTGGAATGCAGCATCGGCCGCGGCAGCTTGTAAGCGCCAGCGTTGCCGAACTCGGCTAGGCGCGAGATCGCCGGCCCGCCCGGATAACCGAGGCCGAGCAGCTTGGCCGACTTGTCGAAGGCTTCGCCGGCGGCGTCGTCTAGGGTTTCACCCAGCAGGGTGTAGCGGCCGATGCCATCGACCCGCATCAATTGCGTGTGGCCGCCGGAAACCAGCAATGCGACGAAAGGAAATTCCGGCGGATCGGACGCCAGCAGGGGTGACAGCAGGTGGCCTTCGAGGTGATGCACCCCCAGCACCGGCTTGTCCAGCGCCAGCGCCAAACCGCACGCCACCGATGCGCCGACCAGCAGCGCGCCGGCCAGCCCCGGCCCCTGGGTGTAGGCGATGGCGTCGATGGCGGCCAGCGGTTTGCCGCTCTGGTCCAGCACTTGCTGCAGCAGCGGCAGGGCGCGGCGAATGTGATCGCGCGAGGCCAGCTCCGGCACCACGCCGCCGTATTCCTCGTGCATCGCCACTTGCGAATGCAGGGCGTGGCCGAGCAAACCGGCTTGCATGTCGTACAAGGCGATGCCGGTTTCGTCGCAGGAAGATTCGATGCCGAGGACAAGCATGGGGAGCGGGTGGTGCGGTTCGTGCGGGGATTGTAGCCTATTCCGTTGGTCGGGACTGATGGGTCTTGGTGTGCAGGCAGCATGGACAAGGCATCTTCAAGCGATCTGTCTTTGCTGCGCATCGTGGTCGTCAACAGCGTATTTTGGCGTCTGGAATGCGGTGTGGGCACTGGGTGCCCACGCGGTCATCTTCAATCAAATCCCACAATAGCCAAACCCTTCGAGCCACCCCAATCGTGCGGATACAAACCATTCCTCACGTGACGATGGAATGTCGAATACGGCCAATCCGCAACCGATTCGGCATATCCATGCTTGACCGGATTGTAATGAATGTAATCGACATGCCGCTCGAAGTCATCCTCATTGCGGATGTGATGTTCCCAGAAGCGCCGTTGCCAGATGCTTGACTCACGGTGCTTTTCCCTTGAAGCGGTAATCCAGTCGTCGCGCCGGTAGGCAGCGCGGCAAGCGATGGAAACCCCGCGTTTAATCATCATCCAGCGGACTGAAAAATCGGCATCGCCTTCCGGCAAGGTCCAGATGCAGTGTAAATGATCGGGCATCAATACCCAAGCATCGATCTGGAAAGGGCGAGCGGCTCGAACGGTTGCGATGGCGTCGCGCAATGCGGTGCGCACCATGTCATCGCAAAGAATCGGTTGACGCCGATGCGTGACGACGGTGAAGAAATAGGAAGAACCGGTTTGCGTGGCGCGGCGGTAGCGGGACATGCCGGGTATTTTACCTATGCGGCATTGGGTGATTGCGGAATGCCGCGTGGGCACGGGGTGCCCACCCTACCTCACTTGTATTCACGGATCGTTTTTTTTACTTCCTCGGCAGACAAGGGTGCTCCCGCATAAACGGCGGTCTTTGACGCGCCGGCGCCAAGAGCGAGTTCCCTGAATACGCGATATTCCACCTGCGTGAGCCCGCCCTCGATCA
>JAFECY010000140.1 GCA_018241865.1 Pseudomonadota bacterium
CGAACGCTGCGCGCCTGCAATTGCCGCACCAGATCGGTATGCGCTTCCAGCGTCTTGGCGACCACCATCAAACCGCTGGTGTCCTTGTCGAGCCGGTGCACGATACCGGCGCGCGGCACCCCGGCCAGTTGTGGGCAATGATGCAGCAAACCATTCAGTAGCGTACCGCCCCAGTTGCCCGCAGCCGGATGCACCACCAGCCCGGCCGGCTTATCGAGCACCAGTATCGCTTGATCTTCATGCACGATGGTCAAGATCATCGCTTCTGGCCGAAAAGCCTCATCCTCAGCGGCGGGCTGCGGATGCACCGTCACTTCTTCGTCGCCCAGCACCGTGGCGCGTGCCTTGGCCGGACGGCCATCCATCAACACATGGCCGCCCTCGATCCATAGTTGCAGACGGCTGCGCGAATACTGCGGCAGCAGTCTGGCGAGCGCCTTGTCGAAGCGTTCGCCCCGGTCTTCCGAGGGCATGTGTAATGCGAGTGGTGCCAGTTCGGTCGCATTTTCCGGTTGCGCGTCAAAATCGAGCTCATCCTCGATCTCGGCAGAAATTGGCGCTGGGGGTAATCTCACGGTGAATCCCATCGGCTATAATCAGCCCTTATTTCTTAAATCAGCCCTTGTTTTTTACAGTCTGGCAAAAACGTATGCAGAGAAAATTACAAAGTTTCGCGACTATCGTCCTTGTGCTGGTCTTGTCGGCATGCAGCCTGCTGCCCGATCTGGTCGATGAAACCAAAGGCTGGTCGGCCCCGAAATTATACTCGGAGGCCAAGGATGAAATGGGCTCGGGGAACTACGACAAAGCGATCAAGTATTACGAAAAACTCGAATCGCGCTACCCCTTCGGCACTTATGCGCAACAGGCACAGATGGAAATCGCCTACGCCTACTATCGCCAAGGCGAACAGGCACAGGCGCTGGCCGCCGTCGAGCGCTTTATCAAGCTACATCCGAACCATTCGCATGTCGATTACATGTATTACTTGCGCGGCTTGATTAATTTCAATGACAAGCTCAGCATGTTCCACTTCATTTCGCGCCAAGATCCGACCGAGCGCGATCCGAAAGCGGCGCGCGAAGCCTTCGATTCGTTCAAGGAACTCGCCGAACGCTTCCCGGACAGCCCGTATACCAAGGACGCCATCGCCCGTATGCGCTATCTGGTCAATGCCATTGCCCAGTACGAAGTCCATGTCGCCAATTACTACCTGCGACGCGGCGCCTACGTCGCTGCCGCCAATCGTGCCCAAACCGCAGTCAAGGAGTACCCCGACACTCCGGCCGCAGAGGAAGGCTTGTTCATCATGATGCGCGCCTACGATGCACTCGGCATGAAAGAATTGCGCGACGACGCGGAAAGCGTCCTCAAGAAGAACTACCCCAACAGCGATTTTTTCCGTGGCGGTCGCGCCAAGAAAGACCCGTGGTGGAAACTCTGGTAAACCGCTCACTAGCACACGAAAAAACCTCGCGGCGCGAGGTTTTTTTATGCACACTCCCTTGCTCTATATGACTCCTCAACGCATCGTCCTCGACACCAACGTCTGTCTCGACCTGTTCGTGTTCGACGACCCGCGTTGCGCTGCGCTACATGCCGCCTTAAACGCCGGCGCGATCGAGGCCGTCACCTGCGAAGATTGCCGGCACGAATGGCAGATCGTGCTCGACTACCCGCATCTACCGCTCGACGCCGGATCGAAAGCGCGAGCAGCAGCGCGCTTCGATGCCTTGATCGTTTGCCTGCCTCCCGGCCATGCGGACGGGCGCGAAGCCGTCGCATTACCACTCTGCCGCGACAGCGACGACCAGAAATTCCTCGAACTGGCACGCGACGCGCAAGCGACCGTACTCATCACCAAAGACAAGGCGCTACTCAAACTCGCCAAGCGCACCGCGCGTGCCAACTTGTTCCGCATACTCACACCGCAGGACTGGCAACACGAGTCCACATCATCGACGGGCTAGAATGTGCTTTTCACTCGCTTGTCGTCGCCGCCATGAACACGTCCGTAAACATCGATTTTCCATCCAAGCTGCCGCAAGTTGGCGTCACCATCTTCAGCACCATGTCGGCGCTGGCGGCGGAAAAAGGCGCGGTCAATCTTGGGCAAGGCTTTCCTGATTTCGATTGCGACCCAGCGCTGATCGATGCGGTGGACGCCGCGATGCGCCAAGGCTTGAATCAGTACCCGCCGATGCCTGGCGTGCCGGCGCTGCGCGCGGCCATCGCGGAAAAAATCGGCAAGCTGTACGGCTGCACCTACGACCCTGCCAGTGAAATCACCGTCACCGCTGGCGCGACCCAAGCGTTACTGACGGCCATCCTATGTTGCGTGCATCCGGGTGATGAAGTCATCGTGATCGAGCCGGCATACGATAGTTACCTGCCCGCCATCGCGCTGGCCGGCGGTGTGCCGGTGACGGTGCAGATGACAATCGGCGCGGCCGGCTATACGGTTCCCTGGGACAAAGTCGCCGCCGCCGTCACGCCGAAAACACGTCTGTTCATCATCAACACCCCGCACAACCCGACCGGCAGCATCTTGCGCCCAGCCGACATGGAAAAATTAGCCGCGATCGTGCGCGACAGCGCCATCCTGATCCTGTCCGACGAAGTGTACGAACACATGGTATATGACGGCGCACGCCATGAATCGGTTTGCCGTCACCCTGAATTGGCGGCGCGCGCCTTTGTGGTTTCCAGCTTCGGCAAGACGTATCACGTCACTGGCTGGAAAGTCGGCTACGTGGTGGCACCGGCCGCGCTATCCGTCGAATTTCGCAAGCTGCATCAGTTCAATGTGTTCACCGTCAATACACCGATGCAACACGCCCTGGCCGCCTACATGGCTACGCCCACGCCTTATTTGGAATTGTCGGATTTTTACCAGCGCAAGCGCGATCTGTTTCGTGATGGTTTGCAGGCATCCCGCTTCCGCCTGTTGCCAGCCGACGGCACTTATTTTCAGTGTGTCGATTACAGTCGGGTATCGAATCTACCGGAAATCGAATTCGCCACATGGCTGACGGCAGAAATCGGCGTGGCAGCGATTCCCGTGTCCGCTTTCTACCGGCAAGCGCACGAATCGGGCATCGTGCGTTTCTGTTTCGCCAAACGTGACGACACCTTGCAATCAGCGTTACGGCTCTTGACGGCTCTTTGAAGTCAACGCACTGCGTTGTTGAGTTGGGCGTATGCCCTTGCGCGACGCAAGTCTTTCAAATTTTTTGGCTGCGTATCACAGCCAGTCAATTTCTTTCAGCAGCTTCTTCAGCATTGCCTTGGCTTTTTCGATTTGAATCGGCGTACCGAGCTGAATGACCTCTTCCAGCAACACCCTCGCGCCAACGTGCTCGCCAATTTCTTGATAAGCCATCGCGAGATCGAGCTTGGTAGCCATGTCAACGGTCAGTGCGTCATCGGCCTCGGCAGAATCCGTCTGCGTCGCCACATCGCTAGCGGTTGCCTCCTCGCGCGCCTCTTCGTTTTTCAGTGCAGTATCAGGTGTGGCGACCACGACTGTTTCGGCTGGTGACGCAGTTGGTGCTGCGACTGGCTGAATATCCGCCGGTTTGGGTTGCGGTATCGGCGCGGACATCACAGGCGCGGGCACAGGCGCAACCGGCTTCGCTGTCGGTTTTTCGACGGGCGTTTCAATCTTGACTTGTTGGCTGACTTGACGCGGTTGTACTTTGTCAAACTGCAGCTTGTCGCGGCGACGCGCGATATTCGGCTCACGCGCGACGCTAATCAAATGAATGATTTCACGATAAACGGATAGATCGAAACCGACACGGTCGCCATCCCGATTATCTTCCATCAGATGTTCCAAATAGGGCACGATGTCATCGCTTTCCCACAGCTTGCGAATCGTCTCCACCACGTGCGGATATTCTTCCAGATGATGTTCCGCTGCGGTTTCGCCCCAAGCCGGCACGCTAGCATTGAAGTGTTGTTGAATACGATTTTTGAGCAGTTCGTATTTATCCTGTGCGCCAGCGGCGTGGTACAAGTCGAGCAAATAGATCCACGGCACGGGCGACACGGGTTGTTCGACGTCGGCGTAAGGTTCAAGAATATCGATGGCGCGCGGCACATCGTTGAGCATCATCCAGAATTCCGCTTCTTGCATCAAATCGGAAATTTCCTCCACCTGCATCTGGTAAGCATCGTTTTGCTTGTCAACGACAGGCTGAGATTGGATAGCGGCTTCTTGCATCAACCGACTCGCCAACGGCGAACCTGCCTCCGGCTGCGGCACAACTGCCTCAGGAGCGACTGGCGCTTCAACGTGCTCCGGCGTGGCGGGCACTGCCGACAACGATTTCCCGCGCAGCGTCTTATGTTGCGTTATTGCGTCCGGCTCCGGCTCATCTTCCCGCGCTGCCACATGCTGTTCAGTGTCTTGCTCCATTTCCGTCTGCACGGATTTCGTTGCGCTTGTCGCGGGCCACTCCGAGGTGTCGCGCACGGTATCGCCACTCAGCCAGATTGCCTCCTCGTGCGCCCGCCTTTCTTCACGCAGACGCAAAAATAGCCAAGCAATCGCGCCCAGCGCCGACACAATCAGTAGCAGCAGCCAAGTAATCCAGCGGCCAGGAACCATTTCCTTACGCATGGTTTCCATTTCGACCTGACGTTCTTGGCTTTCCTGCTGGGCGCGCTGAGTCTGTTCTTCCAACTCCTTTACCTTGGCTTGGGCAGCCTTGTACTGGGTATCGGTAACCTGCGCCGGTGTCTCGCCACGCGCGATGGCGGCGAATTGCTGTTGCGCGGCGCGCAATTCTTCCATCTGCTTCGCATCACCAGTGTCACGCGATTCCGATAGCTCCCCTGCCAACTTCAACACCGGCGAAAAAGTTGCGCCGACTTGCGCATCCTCGTCGCTGGAAAGTTTCAGCACGTTACGCACAAATTTTTTGTCATCGGCCTCTGCAGTCCGCACGGGTTGGGCGAGACTGGTTTCCATACGGATTGCCGATGCTTCGGCTGACGCTTTCTTGGTCGATTTTTTGTGTGCCGACCGTTCGCCGGTATCGCTAAGCGCCATCGGCGGTACGACTGCCTCCATAACATTACGGCGTTGCTTACCAGATTTGCGCGAACTATCGGCAGCAAGCGGCCGCTCTGAACCAGCGGTTTGCGGCAATATCACAGCCGGGTCGAGTAACAGTTGGTAGCTGCGATTCAACTGCGTGCCGCAAGAAATATTGACCTGTAGAGTGACGCTGGGCTCGTTGATGATGGTGGCAGTAGTAAACAGAATTTCACCGCCCTGCCCCATTCGTTTGGTGCGCGCCTGAACTGAACTGACCCGATAACCTTCCAGCGATTCCAACCGCGCTTTGACACAATGATCGCCGATATCGTCACCGATCATGGTGACGCTGGCACGCAAAGGTTGGCCAAGAGCAGACAGTACACGCACCGACCCCAACCCGGTTGCATATCCAGATGTGCTCCACGCGGTCAGCAAAGCCAGCACCATCGCGCGTAATGTCGGGGTTCGTTGCTCTTGCATTCCTGAATTTATCCCTGATTCTGATGATTGATTTCGCACGTTATTCTTTTCATCCGTTTTTTCATCGCATTTCAGAGGCCGCCTCTCCATCGATAAGATAATGCCCCAATGAAACACAGATGCCATCGGTCGCATGCTTGACCAAGACAAAGTTGTCCATAATTTACAACTAACGTTGCAATGCCCTCAATTTTTCTTCCACGAAAGGCCTTAGTTCCGAACTCAAGCTGCCGGATGCCCTCGCGCGCTCGTAAGACTCGGCCGCCTCTTTTGAACGGCCGTCTGCTTGCAGCGAAATCCCCAAGCCCATCCACCAGATACCGTTCTGCGGCTGCCGCGCCAAAGCACTTCGGTATTGCTCGATCGCTTCTTTGTGACGCGCTTCGCGCTGCAACAGCGCCGCTAAAAAAGCCGCGTAATCGGCGCGTTCGCTGGCGTAGGGTGCAGTTTTCTGCAGCGTCTCAATCGCCGCGCCGGTTTCGCCGCGATCCACTTGCAAACGTGCCAGCAGCATCGCCAAGCCACTTTGCGCCGGATCAAGCTGCACGCCTTCGCGTAGGCGTTTGATCGCCTCATCTTTGCGTTTACTCTCGATCAGCAACGCGGCCAGCGTTTGTCGCGCACTGGCGTGATGCGCATCGAGCTGCAACGCTTGCTCCAACAGCGGCAACGCTTCCTGCGACTTGCCCTGCTGGATCAGGGAAACGGCGTGGCGATAGGCATTGTCGGCATTCTGCTGCGGGCTCGCCTCCTTGATCTGCTTGTTCAGCAAGGGCACGACTGCATCGGGCACCTTGGCATACGCCACGGGAACTTCTTGTTTCGGCGCGGAATTGGCCGCCACTTTCGTTTCCGCCGATTTTTCTTTTGCTTCGACCGCAGGCGCATCCGCGCGCGCCACGACAGCCTGCGACTTGTTCGCTTCTTCAGCCAGCATTTCTTTCGCATCAGGCAGCGGCGCCATGCGCAAGTCCGGTGACAACTTCAATGAAAATTCCGCTGCCGACGAAGCTAGCGGCGATGCCGGCATAGACGAACGATCTTGCTCCGCGGGCGGTGTAATTTGCGCGACAGCGGGTGTTGGTACCGTCTGCGGCGTCGGCGCGGCGGTCTTGTCCTGCCGCCACCAGAGCCCAGCCACCAACGCGATCAGCAGCACCGCGGCCAACAAGACCAGCGTCATGCGCCTGCTGTCGCTCTCTGGCACAACTCTAACCTGCCCTTGCATCATGCCGGCCGGCGCGGCATGGGTGCCGCGCGCATCCAGCTCCTGCAACATCTGATTGATGAGGCTCATTGAAAAACCATCCAACTCAATGCTGCGCCTGCGGCCAGCAAAGCCAACGTCGCACCTAGCCAAAGCAAGGGCGAATAATTGCGCGCGGCGATGGTGTCGCGCGCCGCTGCCCGCACCTGCACGGCCGCTACTTGCTGCCGCCCTTGACCGTAAGTCAGCATCAGCGATTTGTGCGCCAGCACATTCACCAAGCGTGGTACGCCGCGACTGGCGCGATGCAGCACCTTGATCGCATCGCGCGCGAACAGGCGTGCACCAGCATAACCAGCCACGCTCAAACGGTGCGACACGTAAAAATCGAGATCGTCGCGCGAAAGCGGGCCGAGATGGTAGTGGAAGATGATGCGCTGTGTAAGCTGACGGATCGATTCTAGTTGCAGCTTGCGATTCAACTCTGGCTGACCGAACAACACGATCTGCAACAGCTTGCGTTTCCCGGTTTCAAGATTGGTCAAGAGACGCAATGTCTCCAAAGTTTCCAGCGGCATCGCCTGCGCTTCGTCTATACACAGCACCACGCGTTTACCAGCGCGTGCCAGCACCAGCAAGCGGTGATTGATCGCTTTGAGCAAGTGATACTGGTCGATATTTTGTTCCAGCGTGATTTCCAATTCCTCCGCCAACGCCATCATCAGCGTGCGCGGCTCTAGGAAGGGATTGGGAATATAGGCGGTGACGAAACTGTCATCAAGACTGGCCATGAATTTCCGACACAGCAGCGTCTTGCCGGTGCCGACCTCACCGGTGATCTTCATGAAACCTTCGCCATTCTTGACCGCCACCAGCAGCGTGTTGAGCGCTTCCTGCGGACTGGGCGCGGCGAAGAAAAAACTGGTGTCGGGCGTGATCCCGAACGGTAGTTCCCTCAGACCGAAATGCGCGTTGTACATGCCGCCGTCACCACTTTTGCTCGGCGTTCCGGGGTTCTAGGCCCTGGATGCGTTGCTGGCTTTCCAGCATGTCCTGCGACCAAGCGGCATTGCCCTTCACCACCGTCGGCTTCAGCAGGATCACCAGTTCGCGTTTTTGCGTCACTTGATTGGTATTGCGGAACAACGCGCCGACCACCGGCACATTGCCCACACCAGGCAATTGCGCGCGGTCATCCGCAGTCGATTGCCGCATCAGGCCGCCGATCACGACGATCTGGCCATCTCTGCCGCGCACCACGCTATCGGTTTCCGATACAGAGCTCGACGCCAGCGGCAAATTGAAAGAGCCACCGGCCGCGCCCAGATTGATCGGCTTGTCCACCGTGGTGACATTGCTGACCGAAGGATGGATGTGCAGAATGACGTTGCCGCTATCGTCGATCTGCGGTGTCACATCCAGCGCCACGCCGGAAAAGAATGGCGTCAAAGTGACGGTCGGACTGGTCGAGCTGGAAGTCGTGCCGCTGCCGGTCGTGGTGCCGGAACTGACATTGGTGACGAAGAACTCATCCTTGCCGACCTTCAGCACCGCCTTCTGGTTGTTCAGCGTGGCAATCCGCGGGCTCGACAAAACGTGCACCGTACCCTGGGTTTCGAGGAAATTCAGCATGGCGGCGAAATTGCTCGATTGCACTGCCAAACCGAACAAACCACCCAGCATGCCGGCCGGCAGCGCGTTAGCGAACAAGTCTTGACCGGGCGTGGTGGAACCGGTTTGTGCGTTAATAATAGATTTAGTCGCTGTATCCAAACTGCTTGCGCCGGTCGCCAGCGCGCCGGAAGTCTGCAGCACCGTGCCCGGCGTCAACACCCCGCCGGAAATACGACTGTTGCCGCCCACCCGGAATGCACCCCAGTTGATGCCGGTCTGATACCCATCGTTCGATTGCACTTCGTTGATCTTGGCTTCCAGGATGACCTGACGATCCACCGAGAGTTGCATCGCTTGCAGATAGGTCGCCACGTTACGCAAATCGTCCCACATCGCCCGCACCACCACCACACCGGATTGCGGGCTGACTACCACGCTGCGGCCGTCCTTGGCGCTGCCGACGATCGCCTCCAATGAGGCTTTCAGCTCGCCCCAAAATCGGTATTGGACGTGGTACTAACATTGCTGCTATCCAGCACTGACTTAGCTGTGGAAGCTGTTGTTGCGCCACCGGCATTCGGTGGCGGCGCATCAGACAACGAGCTCGACAACACGCGAACTTCCGACGTGCCCTTACGACTGGCAGTCAGGTAATTGACTTGGAACACCCGAGTCTGCATGCCCAGCGGCTTGATGTAGATGCGCGTGCCCTCGACTTTGTAGTCGTATCCGTACTGTTCACGAATGGCATCGAGCGCCTCGAAAATGGTCACGTTTTTCAGATTGGCCGAGATCACGCCAGATACATCAGGATGCACCAACATGCTATAGCGC
>JAFECY010000141.1 GCA_018241865.1 Pseudomonadota bacterium
GGCGTCGTAATTGATGACGCCGTCGCGATCGAGGATGACTAATTTGGCAGTCATGGCATCAGGCCGCGAGTTTGGAAATATCGGCGACGCGGTTCATCATGCCGTGCAATTGCGATAGTAATGCGATGCGGTTGTTGCGCAGTGATGCATCGTCGGCCATCACCATCACGCCATCGAAAAAAGCATCGACAGTTGCGCGCAGTTTCGCCAGCAGCTTGAGTGTGGCGGTGAAGTCGCCTTGGGCGTAGGCGCTGTCAACTTGCGGCTGCACCGAGGACATGGCGTCGTACAAAGCTTGCTCGGCGCTTTCTTGCAGCAAGCCGGTTTGCACGGTGTTGCTGACGTTTTCGGTTTTCTTCAGGATGTTGGTGATGCGCTTGTTGGCGGCGGCGAGCGCTTCGGCTTCCGGCAGGGCGGCGAAGGCTTGCACTGCTTGCAGGCGCTCGACGATATTGTCGAGCGTATCCGGCTGCTGGGCGACTACGGCTTCGACTTCGTTTTGCGAAAAGCCGCGTTCGCGCAGCAAGCCGCGCAGACGGTCGGCGAAGAATGCCGTGATGTCAGAAGCGGCATCCTTGAAATTGGCGTTGCCGGCAAACTGTTGTGCAGCGTCGTTTAGCAGCGCAGAAATTTTCAGCGGCAGGCGTTTTTCGATCAGCATACGCAGAATACCCAGCGCATGACGGCGCAACGCGAACGGGTCTTTGTCGCCGGTCGGCTGCAAGCCGATGCCCCAGATGCCGACCAAGGTTTCCAGTTTGTCGGCCAGTGCGACGGCGGTGCCGGCTTGCGTGGACGGCAAGGCATCGCCGGCAAAGCGCGGCTGGTAGTGTTCGGAAATCGCCTGCGCGACTTCATCCGCTTCGCCGTCGTGCTTGGCGTAATAGGTTCCCATGATGCCTTGCAGTTCTGGGAATTCGCCCACCATGTCGGTCAGCAGATCGGTCTTGGCCAGCAGCGCGGCGCGTTCGGCCAGCGCAACCTCACCACCGATGGCTGACGCGATTTTGCCGGCGAGATTTTTCACGCGTTGGGTACGCTCGGCTTGGGTGCCGAGTTTGTTGTGATACACCACGTTGGCCAGACCCGGCAGGCGCTCTGCCAGTTTCTTTTTCTTGTCTTGCTCGAAAAAGAATTTCGCATCCGACAGGCGCGGACGCACCACGCGTTCGTTGCCGCCGATGATGTGTTGCGGGTCGGCGGTTTCGATGTTGGAGACGATCAGGAAGCGTGAACGCAGCTTGCCGGCGGCATCGGTTAGCGCAAAATATTTCTGGTTGGTCTGCATGGTCAGGATCAGGCACTCCTGCGGCACGGCGAGGAATTCCTGCTCGAAATTGCATGCATACACCACCGGCCATTCGACCAGCGCAGTGACTTCGTCGAGCAGCGATTCCGGCATCAGGGTTTGGTCCTTGCCAGCTTTGTCCAGCAGGGCGGCGCGAATTTTTTCCTTGCGCGCAGTCACGCTGGCGATCACCTTGCCTTGGGTGTCGAGCAGCGTGGCGTAGTGGTCGGCATGATCGATCACCAGTTCGCCTTGCGACAGGAAGCGATGACCGAGTGTGACGCGGTCGGCGGCGAGACCAAGCACGGCCAACGGTAGCACATCCGCGCCGTGCAGCGCCAACAACTTGTGCACCGGCCGCACGAATTGCACGGTGCTGCCATCCGGGCGCTGGTAACTCATCACTTTCGGGATCGGTAGTTTGGCAATCGATTCTTCCAGCGCTGCCTGCACGCCTTGCGCTAACGATGAACCGGCGGCGGTGTAGGTGTAGAAAAAACTATCCGCTTTGCCGTCGGCGGCGCGCTCCAGTTGCGCCAGTGTGATTGCATCGACTTTGGCGGTGACGGCCAGCGCGGCTAGTTTTTTGGCCAGCGGCGCGCTCGGCTTGCCTTCGGCATCGAGGGCGACGGCGACCGGCAACACTTTTTCGCGGATCGATTTGTCGGGCGAGGTGGTGCGCACCTGCGTGATGGAGACGGCCAGACGGCGCGGCGTGGCGTACGAGGTGGCGACTGCATCGGTTTCGAGGAAATCGCGTGACTTCAAGCCGTTCACGATGCCGGCGGCAAAGGCTTCGCCGAGTTTTGCCAGTGCTTTCGGCGGTAGTTCTTCGGTCAGCAGTTCGATTAAGAGAGTTTTTGTCATGTTCGTGTCTTATGCAGCTTGACGTGCGTCGCCGCACATCGGGAAGCCGAGTTTTTCGCGCGAGTCGTAATAAGCCTGCGCCACCGCACGCGACAAGTTGCGGATGCGGCCGATGTAGGCGGCGCGCTCGGTGACGGAAATCGCGCCGCGCGCGTCGAGCAGGTTGAAGGTGTGCGCGGCCTTCAACACCATTTCGTAAGCAGGTAGTGCCAACGATTTTTCTTCCACGCTCATCAGTCGCTTGGCTTCGGATTCGTAATTGCCGAATAGCGAGAACAAGAACTCGGTGTTGGAGTATTCAAAGTTGAAGGTCGATTGCTCGACCTCGTTCTGCTTGAATACGTCGCCGTAGGTCAGGCGCTTGGTCACGCCATTTTCTTCCCATTCGGTCCACACCAAGTCATAAACGTTTTCCACGCCTTGCAAATACATCGCCAGACGTTCGATGCCGTAAGTGATCTCGCCCAACACCGGTTTGCAGTCGAGGCCGCCGACTTGCTGGAAGTAGGTGAACTGCGTGACTTCCATGCCGTTGAGCCAGACTTCCCAGCCGAGTCCCCAAGCGCCCAGCGTCGGGTTTTCCCAGTCGTCTTCGACGAAGCGCACGTCGTTTTGTTTCAGATTCAGACCGAGCGCTTGGAGCGAGCCGAGGTACAGGTCGAGGATATTTTCCGGCGCGGGTTTCAGCACCACTTGGTATTGGTAGTAGTGCTGCATGCGATTCGGGTTTTCGCCGTAGCGGCCATCTTTCGGACGACGCGAAGGTTGCACGTAAGCGGCACGCCACGGTTCCGGGCCGATTGCGCGCAGGAAGGTGGCGGTGTGCGAGGTGCCGGCGCCGACTTCCATATCGTAGGGCTGCAGCAGGGCGCAGCCTTGCGCATCCCAGTATTCCTGCAGCGTCAGTATGACTTGTTGAAATGTGAGCATGATGGTTTGATCCGTGCCTCCTCAAAGGGGGAAGCGTTATATGCGGTAAAACCTTGAATTTTAGCGGGTTTTCCCCTCGATATGCGCGTCGGCGGGCTTTTTCCGGCTGAGGAACCGAGCCAGTACCAAGCTCAAGAGA
>JAFECY010000142.1 GCA_018241865.1 Pseudomonadota bacterium
AAACCCGCAAGAAATAAACAGCCCATCAAACCCCACCGCTTCCACATACGCGGTCTTGGTCATGGTCTTTTTCGATACGGGGTGAACCCACTTATAGGCGCACCAGCCGTTGCCGTCCCGGTATGCCATCTTCTGCATGTCGGTGACGAAGAATTTGCCCTCGATGTCTTTGACCTTGGTGCCGTCGAGGCCGATCAGGCGGGCGCTGCCGCCGTTGGCGATGATTTTGGCGCTCTGGTCGCACATGCCGAGGTAGAGATCGCGGTCGATGAATTGGCCTTGTGGGTTGCTGATTTCGGCGATGCCGCGTTCGACGCCGTAGTCGCGCACGTATTGGGTGGCGAGTTTGACCATAGCTTCGGCTTCTTCGGCGGTGCCGAATTCGCGTGCGCCGAGGTCGAAGATCGACACCACTTCCGACAGCGTGACCGCTTGCTCTTGCAGGCTGACCACGGTTTGCGCGGCTTGTTCGACCAGTGAGGCGTTTTGCTGCGTCATGCCGTCGATCTGCACCACGGCCTTGTTGATTTCTTCGATGCCGGCGCTTTGTTCGGCACTGGCGGCGGTGATTTCCGCCATGATGTCTTCGACCCGTTTGACGCTGGTGACGATCTCTTGCATCGCCGCGCCGGCTTGATCGACCAGCGCGCCGCCGGCATCGACCTTGTTGACTGAATCGACGATCAGCGCCTTGATTTCTTTTGCTGCGCCGGCCGAGCGTTGCGCCAGCGAGCGCACTTCCGCCGCCACCACCGCGAAGCCGCGCCCTTGCTCACCGGCGCGTGCCGCTTCCACCGCCGCATTCAGCGCGAGGATGTTGGTCTGGAAAGCGATGCCGTCGATCACGCCGATGATATCGACGATCTTGCGCGAACTGTCTTTGATCGAGCCCATCGTGGTGACGACATCGCCGACCACCTTGCCGCCTTTGACGGCCGACGATGACGCGGAAGACACCAGCTTGTTGGCTTGGCGCGCATTGTCGGCGTTTTGCTTGACGGTGGAGGTTAGTTCTTCCATCGACGAAGCGGTTTCTTCCAACGCGCTGGCTTGCGATTCGGTGCGCGCGGACAACGCGGTATTGTCGCCGTTGAGGAAACCCGAGGTCATGGCGACGGCCGTGGTGCCGGAACGTACTTTGGCGACGATCTGGAACATGCGTTCGCTCATTTCCTGCATGGCGGCCTGCAACTCGCCGAGTTCACCGTGGCCGTGTGCCTCGAAAGGTTCGCTGATGTCGCCTGAAGCCATGCGTTTGCTGACGGCGATGGCTTCTTCCAGCGGCGGCAGAATGCCATGTGCGACCCACCAAGCGGAAACACCGCCGATTGCCAGCATCACTAGGCCGGCGATGACGATACCCATGCGGCTGTCGGCCGGCGCTTCGCTGAAGGCCAGTGCAGTCATGGCGGCGAGGAATAGTAAGAGAAGGCCGAAACCTGCCGTCAATCGGACGCGGATTTTTACGTTTACCAGATTCATTGCGGTTGTCTCTTCGGATGCAAGGGTGGAAGCGGGTTTTTGTTGTGAGGCAAGCCGATCATGCTGGCGGCAGTCGTATGGGGCATGTTCCTTCTCCTTGAAAGGGAGGGAACGAAAGCCATCTGTCGCTGGATTTTCGGCCTAGGGATAAATCTTCCAAGAGGGATTATGGCAAGAAAATGACAGAAATGCTGTAAAAACACAGCATGCCGGTTTGTTATTCCGGCATGCTGCATGTCGGATGGTTCAGGCCGATTTGGCGGCGAACCAGCTTTTGAGCGCCTTGCGGTCGAGCTTGCCGACCGGGGTGAGAGGAATGGTGGCTTCGATGGCGACCGATCGCGGCACTTTGTAGGCGGCCAGCAAATTTTTGCAATGGGCGCGTAGGCTAGCCTCGTCGGTCGTGGTACCGGCGTTCAGCATCACCATCGCTACCGGCACTTCGCCCCATTTCTTGTCGGGAACGCCGGCGCAGATTGCCGCTGCCACTGCCGGGTGGCTGCGCAAGGCGTTTTCGATTTCTTCCGGCGAGACGTTCTCGCCGCCGGTGATGAACATATTGTCGGCGCGGCCGACGATGGACACCAAGCCGTCCTCGTCGCACACGGCGAGGTCGCCGCTGTGAATCCAGCCCTCGGCGTCGATGGTTTTGGCGGTGCGTTCGGGGTCGTTCAGGTAGCCGTCGAAATTGTGAAAACTACGCAAGCACAGCACGCCGATTTTGCCCGGCGGCAGCGATTGTGTCGGATCTTCTTCGGACACGATTTTGTAGTCGCAGCAGTAGAAGGGTGTGCCGACCTTGCGCGAGTTGGCTTTGATGTGATCCATGCCGGGTATGCGCGGAATGAAAGCGAAGTTGGACGGGCCGGCTTCGGTCAAGCCATACACTTGGTTGGTGGCGATGCCGCGGTCCCAGAAGGGTTGCAGGGTTTCGTTGGAGCAGGGCGCAGCGGCGGTGGTGATGAGTTCGATCACCGACCAGTCGGTTTCCTCGAATTGCGGATGCGCCTTCAGCATTTGCAGCATCGCTTCGACCGCACCTAAGCGATTGATTTTTTTCTTTTGCACCATCTCGATGATTTGGCCGGCATCGAATTGACGCAGGGGAATCGCGAGACTGTTGCGCATGAACAGACAAAAGAACACGTTCCAGCCGCCGACGTGGAAAAAGGGGAACAGCACCAGTTCCTTGGTGCGGTCGCCGCCGGCCGACATCAATAGAAACTCAAACACGTTCCACACCATTTGCCGATGCGGCACGATGCAGACTTTGGGCACGGCGGTGGTGCCGCCGGTATGGATGTAGAGAAAAGGGTCGTCCAACGCCACGGGCACGCAGACGTCGCGCGCTTCGGTGGCGAGGATGGCGTCGTAGTCGCTGGCACCATCGCCGAACACGACCACTTTCGGTTGCGGCTGCGGTAACACATCGGCACCGGTCAACGCGGCGAATAGGTCTTCGACGAAGATCACGTCCGGTTGTTCGCGTTGCATCAAGTCTTGCAACTCCGGCTTTTGCAAACGATACGACAAGGGGCACAGAATCGCGCCGATTTTGCCGCAGGCGAAAAACAAGTCGATGCATTCCATGCGATTGCGCGCGATCAGCGCGACGCGGCTACCTTTTTTCAAACCGAGCGTATCGACTAGCCAAGTTGCGACGCGACTGGCGCGCTCATCCACTTGCTGATAGGTGTAACGCGCCTTGGTGGCTGGATCGTAAATACTTTCGAGGTTGGGGGTGAGCAAGGCTTTCTTGCCCGAGTAATCGCCGATCCAGTGCATTGGTAGGCTGTTGTAATTGTGCTGCTGCATTTCTATTCTCCGATTCTCTTGCGGTGATGCAAAGGGGCGAGCCCCGGTTCCTTTGATGCGAACGTTTTTTAGGAAGGCAACGTTCTTGGCTGCGATGCTAATCGGCTTGGGATAAAAATGCTACCTCTGCCGCATGGTGCGCCGCACCAGTGTCGTGGTCTGTGCGCGCCCGTTGCGCGTCACTCTGCTAGGCGATAAGTATGTCGTCCCGCTTCCTTGGCGCGATACAGCGCGCGGTCGGCGCGTTCCATCAGATCGGCGGCGTGGATGCCGATGTCGCCGTTGAAATAGGCGATACCGATGCTGGTGCCGACTTGCAGCGGCGCGTCGTTGATGAAAAATGGTTTGGCGACGGCAGTCAGAATTTTGTTCGCCACCAGTTGCGCCTCGTCCGCGTTGCGCAACTGTTCTAGGATGACGACGAATTCATCACCAGCCAGCCGCGCCACGGTATCGGTGCCGCGCACGCTGGCTGACAATCGGATGGAAAATTCGCGCAGCACGGCGTCGCCGGCGGCATGGCCGAGAGTGTCGTTGATGGCTTTGAAGTGATCGATATCGAGGAACATCAGCGCCATCGGCGATAGCGTGCGCTGGCAGCGGGCGATGGCTTCGGCTAATTTCTCATTGAATTGATAGCGGTTCGGCAGTCCGGTCAATGTGTCGAAGCGCGCCAGCCGCGACATTTGTTGTTCCAACGTCTTGGCTTCGGTGACATCGGTGGCCAGCGCGTAGAAGCCGTTCACCTTGCCGTCGTTGTGGAAGTCGGGGATATAGACGATGTGCAGGAAGCGCGTTTTGTCCTGCAGAGAAGATTCGGCCTCGAACTCGACCCGCTCGCCGCTCAGCGCCTTGTCGATGTGGGCGCGGCGCGTTTCATACACCGCATCGCCGAAGGCTTGCCGCATGGAAGTGCCGGTTAATTGCGCTTGCGCTAGCCCCATCCAGTCCTGATAGGTCTTGTTGCAGAAGCGGAAAATCTGTTCGTGGTCGATGTAAGAAATCAGCGCCGGCATGTTGTCGGCAATGGCGCGCAGCCGCCGCTCGCTGTCGGCCAAATGCTGCTCGGCCAGTTGGCTGCGTTTCTGCTCATGCACTAAGTTGCGCAGCAGCGGCCGCACCTGCAGGCGCAGTGCCAGCGTGCCGATCACCACCATCGCCGCCAGCACCAGCACCAGCAATTCCATCCGGCCGCGCAGCGGCGCATACAAATCGTCGGCGTCGAGCTTGATGAGTAGCGCTAGGCCGAACGGCTGCAGCGGCGTGTAAGCGGCCAGCACCGGCACACGGCGTAAGTCCTTGGCCGATGCCACGCCGGTCTCGCCCAGTAGGGCGTGCGTGATTTGTCGCGCCGGCGTGCCGTCGGCGCGGAACATCGGCGTCAGCAGCGGATCGGCGTAGTAACGATTTGGCGCGCAAAAGGCATGGTCGCCTTGGCGACCGCACACCAGCACATCGGTCGCCGGTCCGCTGGCGCGGATATCCTGGAGTAGCTTGTCGAGCGCAGGCAAGCGCTGCTCGACGAAGACGCTGCCGACGATTTTGCCCTCGTCCAGCACCGGCGTCACGCTGTGCAGCAGATAGCCGTTTTCCCACAGCAACCAAGCTTGCTGACCGCTGACTTGCAAGGGATGCTCGAAGCGGACTTTGGGGCGCAGCAGATTGCCGGCGACGCCGACTTCCGCACCGCTTGCGTCGAGCAGACGCACGCCGCTTGGGCCGACACCCAGCAGGTTCTTGGCCAACTGGCGCAAGCGCGCGCGGGTTGCTTGATCGTGCGGATTGCGCATCAGCGCGGCAAAGGGTGCGATCACCACCGGCCGGTCGGCAATGGTCTTGTGGATCGCCAAGCGGTCGGCCAGGATGTTGGTCAACAGATTGCCGTTGGTGGTGACCGACAGCAGCAGATTTTGCGACAGCGACTTTTCCAGCATTTCGCGCATCACCGCGAAACCGGCAACGCCAGCGCCCAGCGCCACCAGCGTCAACACCACGATCGTGCGGCTGGTGATGTTGCGCGCGTTGTCGCGTACGGATTGCGGTTGCGAGCCATACAGATGCTGATGCAGCAGTACCAGCCCGGTGCCCAACACGCTGATCGCCAGTGCGGTCGGTGGCAGCATGCTGTTGAAGGAGGTGACGCGATACAGCGTTTCCAGCCGCAGGAAGTGGCCGGCCAAGGCGGAAAAACCCAGCACCGTCACGCCGGCGACGGTTGCGGTAAATAGATGGCGCTGCCAACCTTGTCGTTCGCGTTTGCCCAACAAGAAGGCTGTGCCGACGCATAGAAAAGCCAGACAAGTGTTCGGCGCCATCCGACCCGGATGTGGAATGGCTTCGGTGGGCAACGTCGGCACGCGCATGAAGTCGATGCCGAGCGACACATCGAACAAGTGCTCGATCATGGTCAGCGCCGGCCACAGCAACAGGAAGCCAATGCACAGGCGAATGACGACGGTCAGCGCGCGCGACTGCTGCGGCTGGTAAGGCAGACACATGCAGCAGATGCCGGCGGCGGTCAGCATCATCGGCGTGTTCAGAGCGATGTCCACCGAATAGGGAATCAGGCGGGTGATGAATTCGATCTGGAAAATCCAGCGCAGGATGATGGTCGCGCCGAAAGCGGCGACCATCAGGCCGAAATATTGATGTGGATGCCAAGAGGGGGTTTTCATGCGAATCAAATCTTGTCGTAATGCGTGAGGCCAGAGCATGACACTATCACAGGCCAATTCCCGCTCGAAAGGGCGTGCGATCTTTTCGCGACAAACCGCGTTGCAAGGGCACATGGCAGCGCTGCGCCATCACGTTCCGCACGATCGTTCTTTTTTCGCCTATAATCAATTTCCCCTTTCTTTCCGCGAGTGTGCGATGGCCTTGCCTTCCGTATTGCAGCATCTGCGTTTGCCGGTGATCGGCTCCCCCATGTTCATCGCCAGCGGCCCGCAACTGGTGCTGGCGCAATGCAAGGCCGGCATCGTCGGCGCGTTCCCGGCGCTGAATGCGCGCCCGGCTGAATTGCTCGACACTTGGCTGACCGACATGCAAGCCGACTTGGCGGCGCATCGCGCAGCGCATCCTAACGCCGTCATCGGCCCGATCGCCGTCAACCAGATCGTGCATCAATCCAACGACCGGCTGGCGCACGATGTCGCAGTCTGTGTGCGCCATCAAGTGCCGATCATCATTTCCAGTTTGCGCGCGCCGCCGAAAGAAATGCTGGACGCCATCCACAGCTACGGCGGCATTGTGCTGCACGACGTGATCTCGATCCGTCACGCGCAAAAGGCGCTGGAAGCCGGCGTCGATGGCTTGATCTTGGTGGCGGCCGGCGCCGGCGGCCATGCCGGCATGCTGTCGCCATTCGCGCTGGTGGGCGAGGTGCGTAAATTCTTCGATGGCCCGCTCGCCCTGTCCGGCGCGATTGCCAGCGGCGACGCCGTGCTGGCCGCGCAAGCGATGGGCGCGGACTTGGCCTACATCGGCTCGCGTTGGTTGGCGACGCGCGAATCGAATATCGACGAGACCTACCGACAAGCGCTGATCGAATCCGCCGCCGCCGATATTGTTTACACCAATTTATTCACCGGCGTACACGGCAACTACTTGAAAAAATCCATCGTCGCGGCCGGCTACGATCCCGACAACCTGCCGGTCGCCGACAAGAGCGCGATGAACTTTGGTTCCGGCGGCGCTAGCAAGGCTAAAGCTTGGCGCGACATCTGGGGCGCAGGGCAGGGCGTGGGCTTGATCGACGACGCGCCAACCGTGGCGGATGTCGTGGCGCGACTGGAAGCGCAGTATCAGACTGCGCGGCAACGGTTGCGTTTGTAGGCGGAGTGCGGGAGAAACGTCGGCCGGACGCCTACGCCTTGGGTGCCAGCACCGGCTCGGTCTGCCGTCGCAGGCAATTGGCGAGCTGGCCGTCGTCCAGCAAGCGCTGTAGATAATCCATATTGCGGTCGATTGCCTGCAGGTAAGGATTGTCGCCATCGAACAATGCTTCCAGATAACGGTAGCCGCGCTCGAAATCGATATCGAGTCGTTTCTTCACCATGTTGTCGTAGAAAGCCGGGGTCTTGCGCAGCAGGTCTTCGGGCGAGGTGTAGATCACTTCGGTGCTGCCGTCGGCATGGCGCTTGCGCGACAGGCCGCCCAGTTCAAATTCCTCGAACAGGTAATCGCGGCATTTTTCCAAGTAGGTGCGGTCGGCCATTTGCGCCATCAGATCGGCGCTGCCGATCAGACTGCCGAGGCGACGGTCGAGCGGATCGCTCAGACGAATGTTGGCGATTGGAATTTCATAGCCGGTGAAATGGATCAGCTTCATTGCCCGCCGCGCCCATTGTGCCTTGCTGGATTCGATCAAAAAGCGCGTCAGAAAGCGCCCGCCGCGGCTGACGTGGTACAGCGTGTATTGCGCGCCATGCCAGCACGTATCGTCGGGACGTTGACGGATATAACCGCAGTCGTGAAATAGCGCCACCACTACGCCCAGCGTCAGCCGTGCTGCGCCGAAGCGTTGGTCGGGCGCGGCGTGCGCGCGTTCGTGACCAGCTAGCAAACGGGCGCAGGTTAGCGTCACGTCTAGCGCATGTTGCATGTCGTGGTACAAAGTTTCGCAACCGTGATAACCGGGGAGTGTGCCGGCGTATAGACGCGCAAAAATGGCGAAGGCGCGCTCGATCAACACCTGATCTAGAGCCGGATCAACATCGCGTAACAGACGACAGATTTCGGCACATACCGCGTCCGGGTCGGCGAGGTTGATACGGCGCGTGATGTCGGTATGATCGGTAATCGGCATATCGTCTCTTCCTTTGCTGGTAGCGGAAAGAGATACGTCGTCTCTTTCCATCGTGGTGATGCGGAAGCGCGCGTCTTGATTGATGTGCTTTCCGTATCCTAAGGCGGCATGGAATTAGCGTAGCCTTAAGGCTACGGGATGGATGGCGCACCCAAGCTTCCAATATTATTCAACAAAGTGAGCAATGTGACAATTTTAATTTGAGGGGTGGAAATGTTTGCCATCTAGCAGATACTAGATGCGCACAAACGCTACTAT
>JAFECY010000143.1 GCA_018241865.1 Pseudomonadota bacterium
GGATACATGAAGAAACCGATCTTGCCGGCGGAAAAGCCGGCCAACCTGACATCGTGTGCAAAGTTGTATGCCAGCCAGTTACCCTCCCAACCGCCGAACAATGCTTTCTTGACGGGTGCCACGACCGGGTTATCCGGGTCCTTGATCCAGTCGCTGGTTTCCAAACGCATGACTTTGCCAACGTCGGCCGGGTCCATCGCCACCCAGCCATGCTTCTTCAAATACACCTCGGCGCGGCAATGCTGCGCGCCCTGCAGCGAAGCCGGATTGCCGCCCAATTGCTTGTAGCCGAATGCGCTCGGCGCCAGTCGAATGCCGAAAGCGTCACGCGCGGGCACTCCCGCAGCACGGCACAGGCCGACAAACAAACCGTTGATATCGCCGCACTTGCCGCCGAAATTTTTTGTCTCGAGCATCGCTTTGATATTGCCGGTGCCGCAGCCGCGCACCTTGGGTTCGCGGAACGTGGTCATCACAATCCAGTCGTAGATGCGCTGGACTTTTTCGACATCGGTGCGCGCGCCTTGCGTGATCTGACGTGCCGTCACACCGACAATGCCGTTGAGTGGCATCAGATCGGTCGGGTGCAACCATTTACGCAGATCGATCGGTGATTCCTTCGTAAAATCTCGACTCGACCAATCGACGGCACGGTCGCGCGTCTGCACTCGGCTGGTGACTTCCAGAACCGGCGGTGCCGACCCGTCAAACTCGGCAACCAAATATTTCGCGCCGTACTGACCGTCGATACGCATGCTCATTTTCTTAGCATTGCCGGACCAGTTGCTATCCAGCGAACGCTGCCATTCCGTATCAACCGACGGCAAGGGCACCCAGACCGTCGAAGCGCCGTCTGCTTTTTGCAGGCTGACGTTGGTCGTCATCTCGAAGCTGTGCCACTCCCCCGGCTGCGGCGCAAAACGCCGTTTTTCCGCTTGCTGAGCCGCTTGGGCAAGCGCCATCGTTGGCAGCGAACCCAGCAGCGCCGCACCGGACGCGGCCTTCAGCAGGGAGCGTCGTGTTGAGGAGAGTGGGTTGGCGTCTTTCATATTTTTTCCTTTTGATGTGCATCAGATTGATGTTCGGGTACGTTACTTCTCAACGCTCTTCCAGCAAGGTTTCAATCGCCTGTTTCAAGCTGGCATCGCTGCGATTCAATTCGCCCACAATGCGCCAACGCGGGCGACCATGACGGTCGATCAGCACCGTGGTCGGCAACACGCCATCGGCCCATTTGTTGAAATATTCGCCGGATTGATCCAGCAGAACTGGGTAATCGATTTTGTGTTCACCAACGAACGTCTGCACTTTCGCAGCCGACTCCTTGAAATTCACGCCCAGAATAACCGGGCTGCCTTTTTTAAACTCGCTGCCTGCAAGCGCATTCAGAAAAGAAAGTTCGTCGATGCAGGGGCCGCACCAAGTCGCCCAAAAATTCAACACGACCACCTTGCCGCGCAGATTTTTGATATTCCATTTCTGGCCATCGATCCCGTTCAGTTTTAGTGACGGTGCAACGACGCCGCGCGGCCATTGCCGCAAATAGATTTCCTTGGCCAACAGCGACGGGCTGAACATTGCAGCCGCCATAAAAACAAGGAGACAGAAAAAAAATCGACCGCACACAGTCTTCGTTGACATGGCAATGACAGGCACCGCTTGGACGCTGTAACAAGTAAGGAATAATAGCAGACTCACTCGAAACCGATTGCCGCCCCGCTCGCAGGCTGAACTGGGAAATAAGCCGGTAAAATAGCGTCATTCATCGAAAGCAATCATCATGCACCAATACCTCGACTTCATGCGCCATGTGCAAGAGCACGGCACGGAAAAAACCGACCGCACCGGCACCGGCACCCGCTCGGTATTCGGCTACCAGATGCGCTTCAACCTGCAGGAAGGTTTTCCGTTGGTGACAACCAAGAAGCTGCACCTGAAATCGATCATCCATGAACTGATCTGGTTTTTGGCTGGCTCGACCAATATCAAATACCTGAAGGAAAACGGCGTCTCGATTTGGGACGAATGGGCCGATGCCGAAGGTAATCTCGGACCGATCTATGGCTATCAGTGGCGTTCGTGGCCAGCACCGAACGGTCAGCATATCGACCAGATCGCCCAAGTGCTGCAGCAAATCAAAACCAACCCCGATTCGCGCCGACTGATCGTCTCTGCCTGGAACGTCGCCGACATTCCACAGATGAAGCTGCCGCCCTGCCACGCTTTCTTCCAGTTTTACGTGGCCGACGGCAAGCTGTCCTGCCAGCTTTACCAGCGCAGCGCCGACATCTTCCTCGGCGTGCCCTTCAACATCGCGTCCTATGCGTTGCTGACGCACATGATGGCGCAGCAGGCCGGGCTGGAAGTCGGTGATTTCGTCTGGACCGGCGGCGATTGCCATCTGTATGCCAACCACATGGAACAGGTGCGCGAACAATTGTCGCGTCCAACTTTCCCGCTACCGACGCTGCAGATCAAGCGCAAGCCGGATTCGATTTTCGATTACCAATTCGCGGATTTCGAGATCGTCGGCTATCAATCACATGCTGCGATCAAGGCACCGGTCGCGGTATAACAATCATCTGTCCCGTCATCTGGATAGAGCATTGCTCGACAAGAGCGGTCTGAAGTTTTGAGGGCATGCCGAAAAGCGACCCACGCAGTAGTTTCTCAACAGCCCGCTAGCGTGCAGCCTGCCTGGCTTCCCATGCCTTGAGTGCAGCCTCATAGCGTTCGAGCTCTTCCGAGTACAGATCGAATACGCATACCGCGCAGCCGCCGTGGCAGCAATCATCGTTGCCCGGCGCTTGCGGCGGCACCGGGCGCGGATCACCGTTGCCGGCGCTGTCCTCGTTGCTGGTCTTCGCCTTCGACATGCTTCCCTGCTTTTCGCCGGGTTTTGTCGGCTTCAATCCTCGTCCTCATCCTCAGCATCTTTCCCCCAGCGTCGCAGCGGCAAGGCGCGCAAGGCTTCGCGTCGCTGCTCTTCCTCGAACACACCGGCCAACGGTTTGAGCAAATCGGCGCGGCTGACGACACCGATTAAACGATGCGACTGTACATCGGCCACCACTGGCACGCGCCCTAGGTCATGCACCGCAAGCCGACCGGCTACCGTTCGACAGCTCTCTTCCGGCAGCGCCACGATCGGCGGATTCATGCCGAACAAATCGCTCATTTTGCTGATGCCGGGTTTGTCCATGCCAGCGATCAGCGCAGCACGATTCGCCATGCCCAGCACCGCGCCATCCCGTACCACCGGTCGCGGCAAATGCGACTGCGCATCGTTGAAGTGTGCGGCCAAGGTATCCGCTATGCTGGCATTCGCGTCGATCGCATCTGTCGTACGCGCCATCACTTCGGCGACGCTGTGCCGCTCCATCGAATCGACACCGTACTCCCGGTAAATATGATAGCCACGACGCGCGATTTTTTCCGTCAAAATCGAGCGCGACATGGTCAGCACGGTGAAGCCGTAGGCGACCGCCGACGCGGTCAGTAGCGGTAGCAAGGCATTGGCGTCATGCGTCAGCTCAAAGGCGAATATCACCGCCATCATCGGCGCGCGCATCATGCCGCCCAGCGTCGCTGCCATGAACACCAGCGGCCACAAGGCCGGCGTCGTCCCCGGCAACAGAGGGGCAAGCAGCACACCCAATCCCGCGCCCAACATCAGCAAGGGTGCCAGCACACCGCCGGACGTGCCGGAACCCAGCGCGATGATCCACATCAGCGCCTTGCAAATCAAAAAGCCGAGTACGAAACGTGCGGCCAAATGCTGCTGCAGCAGCTCACCGATAACATCGTAACCGACGCCCAGCGCACGCGGTTCGAGATAACCGCCAATACCGACCGCCAATCCGCCCAGTGCCGGCCACCACATCCAGTGCAACGGCAGTCGTGCAAACCAATCCTCCACTTTGTATAACGAAGTGGACATCAGCCACGACAACGCACCAGCCAGCAGGCCGGCCAGAACGCAAGAAGCCAAATCGAGCACGCCCGGCATCGGCGTTTGCAGCGGGAACAAGGGGCCGGCATCGAACAGCAACGGTCGCGTGAATCCTGCTACCGCGCATGCCACGGCCACCGGCAGCAAGCTGCGTGGACGCAATTCGAATAACAGCAATTCAACTGCCAGCAGCACCGCCGCCAGCGGCGTGCCGAATACCGCCGTCATACCGGCGGTCGCGCCCGCCACCAGCAGCGTCTTGCGCTCGACGCTGGTTAAGTGAAAATATTGTGCGATCAGCGAGCCGATCGCGCCACCGGTCATGATGATCGGCCCTTCCGCGCCAAACGGCCCGCCACTGCCGATTGCGATACCTGAAGACAAGGGTTTTAATATCGCCACCTTAGGCGACATTTTGCTTTTGCCAAACAGAATCGCCTCAATCGCCTCAGGAATGCCATGCCCGCGAATTTTTTCCGAGCCGAAGCGCGCGATACAACCGATCACCAAACCGCCTATCACTGGCACAGCGATCACCCACAAACCAAGCGTATGCGTTGCCGGCGAATGCTCAGCGACCGACAGGGTTTGGAAAAAAAATAAATTGGTGAAAAATCGAATCAGCAGCAACAACACGTGCGCTGCAACGGTGCCGAGTGCGCCAATACAGGCAGCGATGGCAGTAATGCGCAACAAGCGCCAGTCGGCGGCAAAATCGCCGCGCGTATCGATAGCGCTCATTGCATCTCCTCGATTCGGATGTCCGGCACGGCGAACACACCCTGCAGAGATTTCAACTCGATTCGGTGCAATCCGGCCAAGTGCGTCAACACGCGCTCGCCCTTCCGGCATAAATGCACTTCGACTTGACGACGGTCGGCGTTACTCTGACGTCGTTCGACCAACTCCAACGCCTCGCAGCGCGAAACCAATGCCACCACGCCATGTTGTCGCGCCTGCAGACGCTCGGCCAGTTCGCCGACACTCGCCCAATCGCGCCCCGGAAAACCCTTGATGTGCAGCAAAAGCAGATATTGCAGCGGCGTGATGCCTTCTTGCTGCGCGGCGTTATCGGAAAAACGCTCGAAACGCCGCATTTGATAGCGGAACGTCGAGAGCGTCTCGAAATCCGTCTTGTTCAACGGACGAGAGGAAGTGGAAGCCATGATTGCGTTGGGATGGGGAAAACCCGTAAATATATCACATTGTGATGTATTTATTCCAGCCAATCATGTTAGATGAAAGCGGCCGCCAGCCCGCGAATCGAGCATGGCGCACCTCCCACCGTCAGACATATCGGTTGCCTGTACAGCAGGTTCCATCAGCATAATCGGGAAATATGACGGCAGCGTGAACCCGCACCATTCTCTGTTTTTGCATACAAAGACACGGCCGGGGCGATGACCGACGTTTTTTCGCACCCCGCCCATGCTTTGTGCTGTAATAGCGCCGGGCTTGCCCATTTTCGACCGTACCCCACATATTTTTGGAGGATTGCATGAAGAAATTATTGGTTCTATTGGCTCTGGCCGCCCCGCTCGCCTTCAACCCGGCGTTCGCCAAAACCGAACAACAGAGCAAGATGGGAAGCTGCAACAAAGAAGCAGGCGACAAAAAAGGCGACGAGCGCAGAGCCTTCATGAAGGAATGCCTGAGCAAGAAAGCGGACGCCCGCAAAACGCAACAAGAAAAAATGAAGACCTGCAACGCCGACGCCAAGGGCAAAAAAGGCGACGAGCGTAAAGCCTTTATGAAGGAATGCCTGAAAAAAGACTAAGCGTCTTCGCTTGGCACAACCCGCCGCCGGATAACCGCGGCGGGTTTTTTATTAGACGCGCATCAAGCCTGCACCGCATCACCATCTTCAGCGCGCAGCAGCACATAGGTATTTTTGCCGGCCTGCTTGGCCTTGTACATGGCAGAGTCCGCTGCTTGCAACAACAGTTCGGGCGTATCGCAATCACCATGACCGAAGGCGATGCCGATGCTGGCCGAAATTTTCGCCTCACCACCCGGCAAGCAATACGCGTTGGCAAGATTGCCCAGCAAGCGGGCAGCGACCGCTGACGGATCAGGGCCACCGTTCTGAAAATCTTCCAACAAAATAATGAATTCGTCGCCGGCCAGTCGTCCGGCCGTGTCGGAAGCGCGCAAGCCTTCGCTTAGTTTTGACGATACTTGCCGCAGCAAATCATCGCCGGCGGCATGACCGAGTGTATCGTTGATCTGCTTAAAGCCATCGAGGTCGATAAACAGCAGCGCAATCGCGCGTCCGGTGCGCGCCGAGCGGCGCAGAGCCTGCTGCAAGCGATCCTGCAGTAGCAGGCGATTCGGCAAACCGGTCAGCGCATCGTATTCCGCCAGATAACGCAGGCGCTGCTCCAATTCCATCTGTTTACGGATATCACGCACTAAGCAGACCACACCGTTGTGGGTCGGCGTGGTCAACATGGCGACGGCGAATTCGATGTCGAGCCGCTCGCCATTTTTGCACAGTAGCGCGGTGCGGTAGTGTGACTCGAACGTCGCACCGATGATGCGGCGACGATGGTTGACGATGATACGGTCGCGCTCATCCGGGTGGAACAGCTGCAGAAAATTGGGCCACTCCGCCAATTCTTCCGCTTCAAAACCGGACATACGGCACAGCGCTTCGTTGACGAAGGTGAACTGCTGTTTCTCGATCACCATCAAACCCTCACCCATGTTGGAAAGGGAGTTAATCATGGCGCGATTCAATTGCAGTTCGGTGTTGATGCGTCGCTCGGCAATGCGCTGCGCGTTCATGGCCGCACTCATCCGTAAAGAAACACGCAAACGCGTCAGCAGGGCATGCGAAGCAAACGGCTTGACGGCGAAATCGTGTGCGCCGGCGGAAAAAGCCCGCGCCAGCGCCTCCTCGCTACCGTCCTCGGACAGCATGATGAGTGGGACTTCCGCCACCGCCGGCTGCATCTTGAGCCAAGCGCACAGAGCGACGCCATCCATGCCGGGCAAAGCCATCTCTGCAACGATCAACGCCGGCAGTTCGTCACCTGCGGCAATCGTTTGCGGCAAAGCCGCCATCAAGGATTCGGCGCTAGCAAATTCGACGACCTCCGTATCGGCCGTCGATTTCGCTACACTAATAATTAGGCGGCGAATGACAGGGTCGCGATCGACCACGTAGCAAACCAAAGTGTCCCCCGACTCGTGATTGATTGTCAGGTCATGCTACCAGAAGTTTTTTGCGCTATGTAACTACCAGCAGAAAACGTTGCTTCCGCGACGAACAATTAACATTCGTTTTCAATATAGCGATTCCGCACCGAAAATATAGCCCTTTGCACCATCCATTTCAGAGCCGATGTGAACTGGGTCGCAGGTTGCGGCCAGAATTGCGTGAAGAATGACGACCCTGCAATAGCTTAGGACTGCGCTGAAAAATGTCATCCTAGGAAAACGCTCCCAAACTATCGTCGGTCGCAATCTCTGGTATGCCAACGCCAATGTCGCCACCCGCATCTTGGTCGTTTGCGCTGCTTTCCACTGCACTGCTTTCAGCCATCAGATAACCGGCCGCCATCGCCATGCCGGTGTTATTGTGCGTATCGCTATCACGCTCCCTAAATCGGGATGTGCTCGCCGGTTCGTCCCGATAATCGGCTGACGCCCCGGCACCGTCGTAGGAACCGCCTCCACCGTGCATCAATGCACTTCTGTGCACATCCGACGATAGAGTGGAAGCAAAATAGATCCAAGCATCGTCGTCGGACGCATCATCATCCTGTTCATCCTCGCTGTCTGACTGGCGCACTTGTTTCTTTTTTCGCTGCGCGTTTTCCAGCACCATTGCACGCGCTTTTTCCGCGATCCGGGCAATCTCTTCGCTGATGGCAGCGGACAACGGCGCATCGCTGTCCTGCAGCCGCTGTAACTGATCCAATATGTCTTGGGTATGGCCTTGCAAGCGCGTGAGTTCGTCCCGATCGGCCAACAACTTCGCTAATTCGTCACCACTCTCTTGCATCATCGGATCGCGCCCGCCTTCCAACTGATGCGCCAAACGTGTCTGCAAACCGAGCAACGCTTGACGATAATCCGCTCCGGCAAACAAGCCGAGAAATTTACGGTGATCCGCAAATGCCGATTGCACGGATGCATCGATAAATTCCGGCATTTCTTGCTGCAAGCGCCGCAAGCTGCCGCTACTGATGTCAGGCACCAGTCGCTGCACCGCATCGTAAAGATAGCGCTTGCGCTTCACCTTGAGCGCCGCGATGCGTTCAGTTTGCCCGTCGAGCCGTTCGTCTATCGCATGCTGCGATTCACGCAGAGCGTTGATGGCGTCAGCAATATCGGTATCAATTTGTGCAGACATGGTTCTCCCGGCATGCATGCGCGCCATCTTCCTGACGCGATTGGAAATAATGGATGAAATACTGCTTCAACTTCGTTTTGTTCATAGCCGGATGCCATTCCAGCGGCTGTCCGGGGCTGGCAGCGATGTCGGTCCACGGATTGAAGCCGAGGTCAGTGATGTCGTGCATACGCAGAAAGTAGCGGCGGTTGACCGTGTCGCCATGCCAAAGATGGCGGATCGCTCCGGGCACCACGCCCAAGCTACCGCCGACCATTGCATGAAAACGTTCGCCCCATGCCTTCAGATGCGCGATCTGGCGCGCATCGTGTTTCAGGGCATTGCGGATGCAAAAGTTATAGTCGCCGAAAATCGCATGCGCCATAAAATGATCGGCACTGCCCGACACGGCTGCTTCGTAAAGACCGACGGCATCGAAAATTTCGCGTCGCATAGCCCAGCCGTAGCCGGTGTGGCCGTGTCGATCATAGCGACCGGCGTCGAGCGATTCCGGGAATTTTTGCATGACCGAAGCGAAGGACTCGGCGATATCCGGCTGTACCCCTGTCTGTCCCTGCGCGTTCAGTCGCAAACAGGTTTGCCAAACTTGCGCTACCTTGCATTGCTTCAAGGTAGCGACCAGATCGCGCGGCCAACGTGGGTTATCGAACAGGATGTCGCAATCGAGCCAAGCCACATACTTGCAACGCGCCGGCAACCAAGACGCCGCCAAATTCAGCAAACGTTCCTTCTGCCACAGCAAGGTATCCGCGCGCACTTGCAATACATCCAGCGCGGCCGGCAACTCGAAAGGCGCATCGCCGAAAGCGCATTCGACGGTGATGCACGGCACGCCGGAGCGACGCATGCCGGCGATGAATAAATCGTAGTTGCGCCGCCGTGTGGCGTAGCGACAGGGATTGAAATAAGTGGTGATGGCGACCAGTTCACTCATGGACGTTCACGCATCGTCAGTCGCGCATTCGATCGCATGAGCACACGGCGCATCGTGGCGATCAGGTCTTCGGTAAAGTCACGCCGCGTTGACCTTGGTACTTGCCGCCGCGATCTTTGTACGAGGTTTCGCACACTTCGTCGCTCTCGAAGAACAACACTTGCGCGCAGCCTTCGCCGGCATAAATCTTGGCCGGCAGCGGCGTAGTGTTGGAAAATTCCAGCGTGACGTAGCCTTCCCATTCCGGCTCGAACGGCGTGACGTTGACGATGATGCCGCAGCGGGCATAGGTTGATTTGCCGAGGCAGATGGTCAGCACGCTACGCGGAATGCGGAAATATTCCATGGTGCGCGCCAGCGCAAAAGAATTGGGCGGAATGATGCAGACATCGCCCTTGAAATCGACGAAAGATTTTTCGTCGAAATTTTTGGGATCGACGATGGTCGAATTGATGTTGGTGAAAATCTTGAATTCGTCGGCGCAGCGGATATCGTAGCCGTAGGACGAGGTGCCATAGGACACGATCTTGTGGCCGTTGGACTGGCGCACCTGCCCGGCCTCGAAAGGCTCGATCATGCCGTGCTCCTGCGCCATGTGGCGGATCCACTTGTCGGATTTGATTGTCATTGTCGTCTCTTCATGAAAGCACCGCAGCGCACTGGCTGGCGACTGACCGGCTCAGGAACAGGATTTTACGTGAAATCCCGGGGCGCTCCGAAAAAATGCTGCTTCCACTTACATGCCTTTGAACAGATGCGCATACAAGCGACTCACGGTCGGTTTGTCGGGATGCCCCTTCAGGGTCAGCACCAGCTTTCCCGTATCGGCGCGCACGGCGCTGGCGATCGCGTCGCAACGCACGATCGTGCCGCGATGGATTTTCCAGAAGCGCCCCGGATCGAGGCGCGGCTCGAGGTCGCGCAGGGATGCGCGAATCAAGTGTTCGCGCTCGACGGTGACCACCCGCACATATTTGTCGGCCGCCTCGAAATACAGCACCTCGTCGATCGGCACCATGTGGATGGCGTTGCCGACGGCGGCCTGGATCACTTGCAGCGGCGCGGCGTCGGCGCTTGCCGGACCGGCCGGCAAAGCGCCCGCACCGACGATACCGCGCAACTGCGCGATGACGGCGTCCAGATCCGGTTGCGCGGCTTGCGGCTGCAGGCGCTGACTCAGCGCATCCTGCAGTCGCCGGCAAGTGTGCGCCAGGCGTTCCGACTGCACCGGCTTGACCAGATAATCGGCCGCCGCGTGCTCGAAGGCCTGCACCGCATACTTATCGTAGGCGGTCACGAACACCACCAGCGGGAAGGGCTTGCCGGCCTCGGGCCAATCTTCGATCAGTGCTTGCATCGCTTCCAGCCCGCTCATGCCCGGCATAGTGATGTCGAGGAACATCACATCCGGCTGCTGCACCAACCCCTTTTCGACCGCGCTCGCGCCATCGCCCACGCTCGCGCATATCTGCAACTGCGGCCACAGGCTGACCAGTTCCGCTTGCAGGCTGGCGGCCAGCAAGGGTTCGTCTTCGGCGATCAGGGCGGTGGCATTCATGGGCGGTTTTCAGAAATGGAAGATAAGGGAAGTTGCACGGTCACCAGGGTACCGCCTTCATCATCGTTCGCAGGCAGGATGTCGAGTGCGGCAGCGCTGCCATACAAGGCCGCGAGTCGGTCGCGCACCTGGCGCATGCCGAATTTGGTGCCATTGTCGGACTGCGCGCCCAGTCCGACACCGGTATCGCGCACACCGAGAATCAGCGTATGCCCCTGACGTCGGGCAGTGACTTCAATTCGCCCTCCCGCCACCTTGGGTTCCAGGCCATGTTTGATGGCGTTTTCGACCAGTGGCTGCAGCAGCAAGGGCGGCACCGGCAACGCCGCCAATTCGTCCGGCAGGTCGAGCCGGAACTGCAAGCGTGCGCCCATCCGCACCTGCATCATGTCCAGATAATCATCAACGCGGTCGAGCTCCGCCGACAGGGGATGCATGGCCGAACGCGATGCTTCGAGCGTGGCGCGCAAGAACGAGATGATGCGGTCGAGCATGGTCAAGGCGCGCGGCGGATCGGTGGCGATCAAGACCCGTAGGTTGGCCAGCGTATTGAACAGCATGTGCGGTTCGAGCTGCGACTCCAGCATTTTTAACTGGTTTTCGGTGGCGGAGCGCAGCGCAGATTGCGTGTGCATTTCCATGACGGCCATACGGTTGCGCGAGTAGAAAAAATATACGCAACCCATCGACACCGCGAACACGACCAACATCATCACGAACAACCCGCGCGGATTGTGCGCGACATTCGATCCCTGATGCGCGCCGAGAAAAAAATCACCCAAGGCATGACCGGCAACATATCCGACGCCGGCCGACACTAGTA
>JAFECY010000144.1 GCA_018241865.1 Pseudomonadota bacterium
CTGGCGCGAATATTCATCCACATCGCCAGTCGCAAATCGCCGAAGCCGGAGTGCATTTCAGCGCAAATGCTGCGTGCCATCGCGCGCGCCGCTTCGTTGGCGGGCCAGAGCTGCTTTTCCGGGAATTGCTCGGCGAGAAATTCGCAGATCGCCAGCGAATCCCATATTGTTATTGCGCCGGTTTCCAGCACAGGCAGCCGGCCGGCGGCGGAGTGGCGGGCGATCTCCGCGCCGGTTTCCGGCCGGCCGAGCGGCACCACTACTTCGGAAAACGGGATGCCGAAAGCGCGCATCGCCACCCAGGGCCGCATCGACCAGGAAGAATAATTCTTGTTGGCGATGATGAGCTTCCAGCCCCGGCCTTCGGCGGCGCTCAGGGTTTCGGCGAGAGTCGGATCGAGTTCGGTGCTTTGCATGATGGGCGGCTCATCGTTTTTTTGCGGCGTCGCCGGTTGTCATGACCTGCAGCAACTGGCGAACGCTCTGCGCCTGAGGATAGTGCTTTTCGGCGTATTTGCCAAACCATACCATGAGGCACAAAGCCAAGAGGAATAGCCAAGCGGTCTTCTTCAGCACCACGCTCATCCAGTCTGGTGAACGGCCGAGACGCACGGCACTGACCAAGCTAGCTGCCAACACCGCCTCGAAGGCCACTTCGATCAACAGCTCGGGGCCGAACAAGACAAACAGCAATCCCAGCAGCAGGATCACCAGACCAATGACGAGCACCGGCAAACAGCCATCGGCATCACCAACATCACCGATTTCGCCCAGACCATCGAGTAATTTGCCGCCGCTGTCGGCGGCATGATGCATCGCCGCGCCACCCACTTCGACATCGGCGGAAGCACCGCCGCCGTCGAAACTACCGCCACCACCGCTCCAGCCGGGCGAACCGCCGCCGGAACCGGCGGGCAAATCCACATCGAGCAGATCGACATTACCAATGGAATCGCCGAAGGAATCGCGCACCGCGCCGACATAGGACAGCCAGATCCGCATGCCGAGCAAAAATAGAAGATAGCCGGCAATGCACGTGATCGCATAGCGCTGCCACAACGTGCCGTGACCAATGAACAGCAAAAATTTTGCTAGCAGCCAAGACAGACCGAAAGTCCAAGCAAACAGCAGGAAGGCATGCACGCGCAAGAAATAGCGCGTACGCAACTGGCCAGCGATGGCGTTGCGCGCTTGCAGAGGATTGCGCCAGCGTTTCGGCAGAGTCAACATGGTGACGAACGATGCTGCACACAAGCAAGCCGCATCAGCATGCTGTTCTGTTGGCGCTGCTTAGCATCCACAGTCACGGCAAATCGGATTGCACGTAAGCGCGCGGCCCCACCATGCCGAGACGCGCCTTGAGCGATTGCGGCTTGCCGTCGAACAAGGCGGCGTAGTAAGTGGCATTGGACAAAACATTTTTCACATAGCCGCGTGTTTCAGTAAAGGGAATCGATTCGGCAAAGACCGCGCCTTCCACTGCACGCGGCAAAGTCGAACGCCAAGCACGCGGCCGGCCGGGGCCGGCGTTATAGGCGGCAGATGCCAGCGCTTGCGAGCCGTCGAGGTCTTTCAGCACCATGTTGAGATAGTTGGTGCCCAACTGGATATTGGTGTTGATGTCATTGACTTGACCGTGATCGTAATCGCTCATGCCGATCTTGCGAGCGACGAAGCGCGCCGTGGCCGGCATCAACTGCATCAAGCCGGAAGCGCCGACGTGCGAGCGGGCATTCATGATGAAGCGCGATTCCTGACGAATCAAACCATACACCCAAGCCATGTCGAGGCCGAGCGCACTGGTTGAGGCCAGCATCACGTCGCGGAAGGGCGAGGGATAACGCTGGGTGAAATCGTACTCGGTGCGGGTGCGGTCGGAGGTATTGACCATACGATCGAGCACATTGTTTTGCCGAGCAAATTCGGCGGCGGCCAACAATTCGCGTTCGCTCATCTTGCGCAATTCCCAATTCCATTCGCGAATACCCTCGAAACGCATATTCATTGCAAAAAATTTCAGCGAACGACGCAAACCGGCATTACCGGAAGCGGCAGCCAATTCGGCAGCGGTCGGTGGCACGGCAGCTTGCGGAATAGTGATCTTGCGACCGAGCTCCTCGTTGGCAAGCTGGCCGTAAAAATGAATCTGGTCGGCGATCAAGCGATATTGCTGACGCGCTTCTTCGTTCTTGCCAGCGGCTTGCAGAGCGCGACCCAGCCAGTAGATCCAAGTCGGATCGCGGCGCAGATCGGCCGGCATGGCGTCGATACCGGCCTTGACCGCCTGCCAGTCGCCGGCGCGCAAAGCGATGCGCACGCGCCACTGGTAAGCGTCTGGCGACAGCGGTATACCGGCGGCCTTGCTCCAGTAATCGCGCGCTTCCGGCGCTAATTTGTAGGAAGCCTGCAGCGCGATCTGTGCCCAGGCTTGCGCCTGTTCGGCGGCGCTCAAGCGATCGCTATCGCGCTCCAACGTGGCGGCGGCTTTTTCGGAATTCAGCTTTGCCAGACGGCCGAGCGCGATGAGGTAAGTTTCGTGCGCAGCGCGGCCTTTGCCCGGCCCCTTACCGGCAAAGATCAAGGGCTTATCCATAGCTTGATCGATGCGACTAGGTTCGGCATCGGCCAGTGCGGCGATACGTCGCGTCACGCCACCCAGTCCGGCTTCGGCCGCCAACCGTGCCTGTACCCAAACATCATCCTCGCTGAACTGTCCGCTACTCACCAACGCCGCGATCAGCCCTTGGCAGGCGGTGCCGTATTCCTTGGGCGACACCAGCAGCGCGCGTGCTTCGTCGGCAATCTTGATGCCGCGTGCCAGCCGCGATTGCAAGCCGTAACATTTGACTTGGGTGTCGTCGTCCAACACGAATAGCGGATATTGTTCGTCGAAGGTGACCCAATCGGCGCGCTTGCCGAGTTCGAGCAGCCAGTCATTGCGCAAGCGGTCGGCAATGGCTTGCCCTTGGTAACGCGCCAAGAAATCGCGCACTTCCGCATCGCTGGCGTCACGGATGCGCGGTTTGAGGCGGTAGTAATCGACGTAGGAAGGAATCGCGTAATCCGGCAACTGCCCGGCCAGATCGGCCGCGCGGCCGGCGTCGTCGCGGCGTGCAGCATCACGCAAGGACTGGAAAATATCATCATCGCTGGCCGCAACGCGCCGCGCCGCTTGTGCGGTAGAGACAGAAACAGCCAGCGCGCCGGCGGCAAAAATCGCCGCGGCTATCCATTTTTTTGACGACTTCAATTGACTAACCTTTTTTCGGGAAACTTGATTTAGGATAGCACGTGACAGCGCTCATTCCACATCCGACCATGCCAGATAAATCCGCATTGCGCCACCAGCTCACCGCCCTGCGCCGCGCCCTCGACGCCGACCTGCGCGCGCAATGGGACGCCGCCATCGGCGAGCAGGTCGATATCTGGCTGACAACCCATCCCATACGCAGCCTTGGCGTGTACTGGCCGATCCGTGCCGAGCCCGATTTGCGCGCATGGTATGCCGCGTGGTCACGGCGCGGCGTGCAGCTCGCCCTACCCGTCGTGATCGACAAAGATATGCCGTTGCAGTTCCTGACTTGGGCGGAAGATAGTCAATTAAACAAAGACAGCATGGGCGTGATGGTGCCGCATGCCGACAGCCCGACAGTGCGCCCCGATGCCCTCCTGACGCCTTGCATCGGCTACAACCGCGACCGCATCCGGCTCGGTTACGGCGGTGGTTTTTACGACCGCACGCTGGCAACCACTCCACGCCCGATTGCGCTCGGCATCGCCTATTCCGCCACGCTGCGCGACTTCGCAGCGGAAGCGCACGACATCGCGCTAGATGCGATCGTCACCGAACAGCCCGACGCATCGCTCTGGTAAGCACGCACAAAAAAGCCCGCTCGAAAGCGGGCTAGCAACCATGTGCCTAGGAAAAGACCAATGGAACGCACGGGATGCGTTTGCTTACGGGCAAGTGCCGATCACGTAATAGTTGCTGCCGGTCTGCTTCAGCGTGGTGATGGCAAAGGTGTTGTACAAACCCATGTCCTGATTCGAGCCATTGGCGGCAGCATGGCCGGTTGTCATCACCAAATGGGCGCGACCGGCCGATACCTGCGCGTAATTGCTGGCGGTGTAGCAGGTGGCGGCCAACGTCGTCGTGGTCGTGCTTGCCGCAGTGGTAGTGGTCGTCGCGCCTGCCGAAGTGGTGGTGGTCGTTGCCGCTGTCGTGGTGGTCGTACCGCCACCGCCACTCACGCGCAGATTATTCGCCATCAACCACGGCACGATGTAGGCCGGAAAATTGACATGGCTGTAGTCAACATAAGTGCCGCCGCCGGAGCCGCCCGCGCCCGCCGGCCATGCGTGCCCCATGCCGTTGACCACCTGATTGCCGATCCGCAGCTTGCCGTTGGCATCCTGCCACAAATCGACCGTGCCGCCGCCGCTGACGGTTTCCGTGCCGCCGCTGGTATTGGCCGCGTACAGAATTTTCATCCCATCACGATTGCGGACATTGTGCGTCGGCTTGACCGTCGCATCGCCGGAGCCATAGACATTCACGAACAACTGCGTATTGAAATAACTGTTGTAGTTGTTGCCGTTATATTTTTTGCAGTTATCCGCCACCTGCTGCGCGGTGATTTTAGGATCGGAAAAAATATCGTAGGCACCGGAACCGAGCGCCGGACCGGCATTGGGAATGGTCGCAGCAAACACGTCGGGGTAGGTGCAACCCATGATATGCGTCTGTGCCGCACCGGATGACAGACCACTGACATACACTTGATTCGGATCGATATCCAGATTCGCGCGCGCTTTGACCGCATTGACCAGATCGATCAGCGGTTTGACATCGCGCCCGGTGCGCGTCTGATCGCCGACCCAGTCCCAGCAGCCGGAAGTGCGCGAGCCGCCGCTCGGAATCGACGGCGCGATCACCACCATGCCGTACTGTTCGGCCACGGTTTCCCAGTTGAATCCCTTGTTGATGATGTTGGCACTCGACTGGCCACAGCCGGGCAAGCTCAGCATCAAGGCGCGCTGGCCGTTCAAGACTTGCGGACTAGAATTTTTCGGCACATAGACATACGCATCCGGCAAGTTGGGCGGGCCATAGGTCGCGCTCTCCTTGACCCAGGTGCCGCTACCGGGCGTCAGCGCGAATGCGGCGGAAGTAAAGCTGATGGCGAGTCCTGCAAGCGCGGTGCGCGCCATTTTTTGTGTGATTTGCATTTGTCATCTCCATAGAGTTCTATTGTTTTTATTGAACGAATTGTTTTGTTCCGATTTTCAACATTGGGAATATCTGCCCTGTGTGCTCAGCCCTTTCATGGAATCATCGATGAATCGACTATCTGCCCCGATCGTCTGTCCGGCAACGCAATTCGCATCGAGGAGCGGCTCGATCAAGCTTTTGAACACTGTGGTGACAGGGCAGATCGGACGCACATTTCCAAATGGAAAAATCGAGAATTTTCGCGTATGCTGAAAATCAGAGTGGCCACACCACCGCAGACATAACAGCAAGACCATCCTCTGGAGACGAAGCAAGCGTTATGGGAAATATCAGTTTTTCCATTTCAGCCGATGAAGGCGTGCGCAAGCTGGATGCTTGGCGCGATGCGCTGCGCCGCGCCTTCGGTCCGATCGAGGTCGGCTTGAATTCGCACAGCGATTTCAGCGGCTTCGTGCATACCCATCAACGCCAACAATTGCAATTCAACGAAATTTGCTATCGCGGTCAAACGCTGGAACGCACCGCACAGAATCTGGCTAGCTTCGATCAGGAATACTTCACCTTCAGCCGACCGGTATCCGGCCCGCTGCTATTTGAACAGCAAGGCCACGATGTCGTCGTCGAACCGGGGTCGCTCGTGCTACTGAACCAGACCTCGCCCTACAAGGCCAGCACCAACGCCTGCTATCACGCCTTCAGTGTTTCGATCCCGAAAAAATTGCTGCTGCAGCGTGCGCCACGCATCGGCGCGTTTTATAAAATTGAAAACGTGATCGCTTCACCGCGCGGGCAGCTTTTGTCCGGTTTCATGAAGCACCTGAGCGAAGGCATCGCCAAATGGTCGGAAACGGAAATTGCCGCTTTGCGCGAGCATTTACTCGACCTCATCATTCTGCTGATGGTCACTGATAAAA
>JAFECY010000145.1 GCA_018241865.1 Pseudomonadota bacterium
CGACTGGAAGACTTGGATATAAATCGAGTTGGCTGAAAACATTTTTATCCTGCTGGATTTTTGCCGCTGTAGTTTTGTAGGGTGGGCACTCCGTGCCCACGCGTAGTCTAGCGCACCACCAGCAAATACAACAACAGCAGATTGACCACGACGGAAATCAGCGCCACCGCGCGCCACAGCAGCAGCGGGTCGCGTTCGACCAGCGGCGTTGCAGCGGGCGCGGCCAGCGGTCGGCTGGCGCCGCGTTCCAGCGCCAGCAGGAATTCTTCCGCTGTTTCAAAGCGCTGCGCGGGGTCGCGCGCCACGGCTTTCAGCAAGACGTTTTCCAGCCAGTGCGGCAGGTCGGGGCGGTAGCGCGTGGCCGGGGCGGGTTCGCCGAAGCGCGGGCGCTGGAAGGGTTCGATTTCGCCGTAGGGGTAGTGGCGGGTGAGCAGGTGGTAGAGCGTCACGCCGGCGGCGTACAGGTCGGTTTGGCGCGAGGGCGGCGCGTTGTCGAACTGTTCCGGCGCGAGGAAGGAGGGCGTGCCGGCTTGCGGGGCGTCGTTTCCCCGGTCGGCCTCGAAGCCGGACTGGGCTACGCCGAAATCGAGGATGCGCAATTCGCCGTCCTCGCCGAGGTGGACATTGGCCGGCTTGATGTCGCGGTGCAGGATGCTGCGCCGGTGCAGCGCGCCGATGGCGCGCACCAGCTTCGCGCCGTGCGCGACGGCGTCCGGCACGGTGAAGTGGCGGCCATTGTCCAGATGCTGCTGCACGGTCGCGCCTTCGTGCCAAGTGGTGAGGTAATACTGGTAATGCTTTTGCCCGGGCGCGATCACCTGCGGGAAGAAGCGCGCCACCACCCGCTTGGCCAGCCATTCCTCGTGGGCGAAGGCGCTGCGTTCGCGTTCGTCGCCGGCGCGGTCGGGGGGCAGGGTCTTGAGCACCAGCAGGCGGCCGCTCTGCGCTTCGCGCACCTTGTACACCAGCGTCGCTTGCGATGCGTGCAGCACGGCTTCGACTTGGTAGCCGTCGAGACTCTGGCCGGGCTTGAGCTTGGGCGGCAGTGGCAACTGGCTCGATGCGGAGAGCAGGTCGCGCAGGTTTTCTGCCGGCAGCGCGTCGATGCGCAGCGCCAGCGCGCTGGCGTTGTCGCTGGAGCCGGCCTGGAGCGCGGCGCTCACCAGCGCCTTTGCTGCGGCGTCGGCGTCGCACTGGCCGGCGGCGAAGGGCGACAATTCTGCGCGCAGATCGTATTCGCTCATCGCCGCCCACACGCCGTCGCTGGCCAGCAGCAGCACGTCGCCTTCCTGCAGTTCGCCCATGCCGTGATCGAGCGCCAGCCGCGAATCGAGACCGATGGCGCGGGTGAGTACATGGTCCATCTCGGGCCGGTCCCACACGTGGTCGGCAGTCAGCCGCGTCAGCTCGCCTTGGCGCAACAGGTAGAGCCGGGTGTCGCCGACGTGGGCGAAGTAATAGGAGCGGCCGCGCAGCACCACGCAGGTGAGCGTGGTCGCCATGCCGGACAGTTCGCGTCGCACCGTGCCTTGCCGCTGCACCCAGTTGTTGATCGCTTTCAGCACGCGGTCGAGCGATTGCGTCACCGGCCAAGTGTCGGGGGTGGCGTAGTAATCGGTGAGCAAGCCGCGCACCGTGTATTCGGCAGCCTGCCGGCCGCCCTCGTTGCCGGAAACGCCATCGGCAATCGCCGCGATCAAGCCCTTGGTGGAAAGCTCGGGATCGTCGGGCGTGACCATGCCGACGAAGTCTTCGTTGGCGGGACGTTTGCCGGCTTCGGTGGCGTGGCCGGTGGCGACGGTGAGAGGCATGGAGGAATCTTATGTATTGCGGGACAGAGTTTGTGAGGCGCCGCAGCGCGCCGAATTACTCTGTCCTCAACATGATGAAATTAACCACGGCGACACGGCGGGCACGGCGAAAAACAAAGGAACTCCTCCCCTTTCAAGGGGGAGGCGGGAGGGGGATGGGGTTCATTGGCGATCACTACCCCCATCCCCACCCCGGCCCTCCCCTTGAAGGGGAGGGAGCAAAAAACAAGGGGGTTTCGCCGTGTCCGCCGTGTCGCCGTGGTTCAATAATTTTAAATCTTCGCCGTCGTCATCGCCGCGCTGCCCCAAGTGGTGCGCCAGCGGGTCTTGACCAGCGACAATCCGAGCAGCGCGATCACGGCGAGCGAGGCGAATACGGTCAGGCCGAACTGGTAGCTGCCGGTGACTTGCTTGGAATAGCCGAGGCTGGAGGCGAGATAAAAGCCGCCGATGCCGCCGGCCATGCCGACTAAGCCGGTCATGACGCCGATCTCTTTGCGGAAGCGTTGCGGCACCAACTGGAACACCGCGCCGTTGCCGGTGCCGAGCGCCAGCATGGCGCACACGAATACGATCGCAGCGGTCAGCGGCGTCGGCAGGCCGACGCTGGCGATGAATAAAAAAGTCGCGGCCAGCACGTACATGATCGACAGGGTCTTGATGCCGCCGATGCGGTCGGCGATGCGGCCGCCCATCGGTCGCACCAACGAACCGGCGAACACGCAGGCGGCAGTGAAGTAGCCGGCGTGAATCGGCGTCAGGCCGTATTGCGTGTTGAAATAAATCGTCAGCGACGAGGCCAGGCCAGAGAAGCCGCCGAAGGTGACGCTGTAAAAAAACATGAACCACCAAGCGTCCTTGTCCTTCAGCACGGCGAGATATTCGGGCAGCGTCTTGGGCGGCGGCGCGGTCGGCGCATCCTTGGCGAAGATCATGTAAACCAAGAGTGCGACGCCGAGCGGGATCAGGCATAGACCAAACACGTTTTGCCAACCGAAGGCCAGCGCCAGCGCTGGTGCGAACAGGGCGGCGAAAGCAGTGCCGGAATTGCCGGCACCGGCGATGCCCAGCGCCGTGCCTTGATGCTCCGGCGGATACCAACGCGACGCCAACGGCAGCGCCACCGCGAACGCCGCACCGGCCATGCCGAGCAGCACGCCGAGAGTGAGCATGTCGGCATAGCTGTCGAGCTTGCCGAGCCAAGCCCAGAGCAAGCCGACGAGCACGATCACCTGGCCGATGATGCCGGCCTTCTTCGGTTTCAAATGATCGACCAGCACGCCCATCACTATGCGCAATAGTGCGCCGGCCAAGAGCGGGGTGGCGACCATCAAGCCTTTTTGCGCAGCGGTGAGGCCGAGGTCTTTTGCAATTTGCACGCCGAGTGGGCCGAGGATCACCCACACCATGAAACTCAAGTCGAAGTAGAGGAATGCCGCGAGCAGCGTGGGCGTGTGGCCTGCTTTCCAAAATGATGTCTTTTTCATGTTGCTCCCGTGATGTGGATGAGTGCTGATATGCGCTATGCAATCGCTATGCCACCGGAGTGCGTGTGCGTTGTGTACAAAAAATCAGCGCAATTTGTATCGTCGCGGTGCCTTGCACCAAACACGCGCCGGGTTTTCACCACAAGCGGGCGTCACATGGATTCGTCGTGTGTGGATAGGTGCAGAAGGCGCACCGACATCTGGCACCGCTTTTGCTTATGTGTAGAAACCAAGCAATCTGGAGGGAAGTGCGATGAAAAAATTGAAACTGGTGATGGTCGGGAATGGCATGGCGGGTGTGCGTACTCTGGAAGAGTTAATCAAGCTCGCGCCGGATGTGTATGACATCACGGTGTTCGGCGCGGAGTCTTACGCTAACTACAACCGCATTTTGTTGTCGCCGGTGCTGGCCGGTGAGCAGACCGTCAAAGACATCATGTTGAACGATGTCGATTGGTATGCAGAAAATAACATCACGCTCCATCTCGGCAAGAAAATCACCAAGATCGATCGCGTCAAGCGTCTGGTGATTGCCGAAGACGGCACCACAGCCGAATACGATCGTTTGCTGCTGGCGACCGGCTCCAATCCATTTATCCTGCCGGTACCGGGCAATAATTTGGAAGGCGTGATTTCTTACCGCGATATACACGATACCAACGCCATGATCGAGGCGGCGGCTAAATACAAGGACGCCATCGTCATCGGCGGCGGGTTGCTCGGCTTGGAAGCGGCCAATGGCTTGAAGCTGCGCGGCATGCGCGTCAACGTGGTGCATCTGTTCGATGTCTTGATGGAACGTCAGCTCGACAACGTCGCCGGCAAGATGCTGCAAAAATCGCTGGAAGAACGCGGCCTCAACTTCTTGCTCGCTAAGAGCACCAAAGAACTCATTGGCGATAAAGAGGATGGCAAGAGTGGGCGCGTGCAGAGCGTGCGCTTTACCGACGGTAGCGAAGTGCCGGCGCAATTGGTGGTGATGGCGGTCGGCATCCGCCCCAACACTGCGCTGGCCGAATCGGCTGGCTTGCACTGCTCATCTGCCAGACCCGGCGGCATCGTGGTCAACGACACGATGCAAACCTACGATCCGCGCATTTATGCGGTCGGCGAATGCGTCAATCATCGCGGCACCGCCTACGGTCTGGTTGCGCCGCTGTTCGAGATGGCCAAGGTGTGCGCCAATCACCTTGCCAATTTCGGCATCGGTCGTTATCAAGGCTCGGTCACTTCCACCAAACTGAAAGTGACCGGCATCGACCTGTTTTCGGCCGGCGACTTCACCGGCGGCGAAGGCACCGAGCAGATCGTGTTGTCCGATCCTATCGGCGGCGTTTACAAAAAATTGGTGCTGAAGGATAACAAGCTGGTCGGCGCTTGCCTGTATGGCGATACCGTCGATGGCACTTGGTATTTCAAGCTACTGCGCGAGGGTAAAGACATCGGCGAAATTCGCGATTCGCTGATGTTCGGCGAATCCAACACCGGCCGCCCCGGCGATGCCGGCCACGAAGGGTTCACCAAAGCGGCGGCGATGCCGGATACGGCGGAGGTGTGCGGTTGCAATGGCGTCTGCAAAGGCGCCATCGTCAAAGCGATCAAAGAAAAAGGCTTGTTCACGCTGGAAGACGTGCGCAAGCACACCAAGGCATCGGCGTCTTGCGGTTCCTGCACTGGCTTGGTCGAGCAGATCATCAGCTTCACCGCTGGCGGTGATTATTCCTCCTCGCCCAAGACCAAGCCGATGTGCGCGTGCACCGATCACTCGCATCAGGAAGTGCGCGATGCCATCAAGATCGAGAAGCTGCTAAGCATTCCTGCCGTCATGGAGATGTTGAACTGGAAGACGCCGAACGGTTGTTCTTCCTGCCGTCCGGCGTTGAACTATTACTTGATTTCGACTTGGCCGAAAGAGGCGAAAGACGATCCGCAATCGCGTTTCATCAACGAACGCTCGCACGCCAACATCCAGAAGGATGGCACTTACTCGGTGATTCCACGCATGTGGGGCGGTGAAACCACGGCAGCGGATTTGCGCAAGATCGCCGACGTGGTGGACAAGTACCAAATCCCGACCGTGAAAGTCACCGGCGGTCAGCGTATCGACTTGCTGGGTGTGAAGAAAGAAAACTTGCGCGACGTCTGGCACGACCTCGGCATGCCGTCCGGCCTCGCCTATGCTAAGGGCTTGCGTACGGTGAAGACTTGCGTCGGTTCCGAATGGTGCCGCTTCGGCACCCAGGACTCGACTCTGATGGGCCAGCAACTGGAGCGCGAATTGGCGCGTATGTATTCACCGCACAAGGTCAAGCTGGCGGTGTCGGGCTGCCCGCGCAACTGCGCCGAAGCCGGCATCAAGGATGTCGGTGTGATCGGCGTCGATTCTGGCTGGGAGATTTATGTGGCCGGCAACGGCGGCATCAAGACCGAAGTCGCGGAATTTTTCGTCAAGGTCAAGACCCACGAAGAAGTGCTCGAATACGCCGGCGCATTCCTGCAGTTGTACCGCGAAGAAGGCTGGTACCTGGAGCGCACCGTGCACTACATCGCCCGCGTCGGCCTCGACCATGCGAAGAAAAAAGTGGTCGAGGATGCGGTCAACCGCAAGGCTTTGTATGACCGCTTGTTGTTCGCGTTGGAAGGCGAGTCCGATCCGTGGCTGGATTCGGAAAAAGCGATGGTCGATACACGCCAGTTCAAGCCTTTGACGGTGTGATGTCTCTCGATATTTTTTGCGCAATTTGAATTAAAGGAGCCAACATGACTCAACAATGGAAACCGGTTTGCCATGTGGCCGATATCCCGGTGCTAGGCGCGCGCGTGGTGCAGCGCTTGAACCAGATTCCCGTCGCCGTGTTTCGCAATAGCGAAGACAAGGTGTTCGCTCTGCTCGACAAATGTCCGCACAAGGGCGGCCCGTTATCGCAAGGTATCGTGTTCGGCGAGCGTGTCGCCTGTCCGCTGCACAACTGGAACATCGAGCTCGATTCCGGCTGTGCGGTGTCGCCGGATGAGGGATGCACGCAAAAATTCGCCGTCAAGGTCGAAGCAGGGCAAGTCTTTCTGGATGCTGCCGAATTGGCAGGCGAGCGCGTCGAGGAAAAAGTTGCATGAGCGAAGCCGATCGTGCCGCCGTCAAGCTGGAAACGAAAGCCACATGCTGCTATTGCGGCGTGGGCTGCGGCGTCATTATCGAATCGGATGGCGCGCAAGTAACGGGCGTGCGCGGCGACCCGAATCACCCCGCCAATTTTGGCCGTTTGTGTACCAAGGGCAGTACTTTGCATCTCACTGCCAATCCCGCTTTACAGATGCAGGCGCGGGTGTTGCATCCCGAGCTGCGCCTGGAGCGCGATGCCGGCCGCGAGCGTGCTTCATGGGATGTGGCGCTGGATTTCATCGCCGGTAAATTTGCCGAGACGATCGCCAAGCATGGCCCTGATAGCGTCGGTTTCTATATTTCCGGCCAGTTGCTGACCGAGGATTACTACGTCTTCAACAAGCTCGCCAAGGGACTGATCGGCACCAACAATATCGATACCAATTCGCGCTTGTGCATGTCGAGCGCGGTGGCCGGCTACAAAAAAACATTGGGTGCCGATGCGCCACCCGCTTGCTATGAAGATATCGAATTGGCCGACGTGATCTTCATCGTCGGCTCCAACATGGCTTACGCCCATCCCATCCTGTACCGCCGCTTGGAAGCAGCGCGCAAGGCGCGGCCGCACATGAAAGTGATCGTGGCCGACCCGGTACGCACCGATACTGCGCGCGAAGCCGACCTGTTCCTGCCGATTCTGCCGGGCACTGATGTGGCGCTGTTCAACGGCATGCTGCATATCTGCATTTGGGAAGACCTGATCGATCCTGCCTACATCGCGGCGCATACAGAAGGTTTTGCCGAACTGAAGCAGACTTTGCGTGACTATACGCCGGCTTATGTGGCTGAAATATGCGGCATACGCGCAGAAGATTTGCTTGCGGCTGCGCGCTTGTTCGGCAAATCGAAGGCGGCGCTGTCGCTGTATTGCCAGGGCTTGAACCAGTCGTCTAGCGGCACCGACAAGAATGCTGCGCTCATCAATCTGCATTTGGCGACCGGGCAAATCGGCAAGGCCGGCGCGGGGCCGTTTTCGCTGACCGGGCAACCTAATGCGATGGGCGGGCGCGAAGTCGGCGGCATGGCCACCATGCTGTCGGCGCATCGCGATCTGGCCAATGCCGCGCATCGTGCCGAAGTGGCAAAGCTGTGGGGCATTCCCGACGTGCCGGCGCAACCGGGCAAGACAGCAGTGGAGATGTTTGACGCGGTGCAAGCCGGTGAAATCAAGATTCTGTGGATAGCCTGTACCAATCCGGCGCAATCGATGCCCAATCAGAAGCTGATTCGCGCAGCGCTGCAAAAAGCCGAGCTGGTGATCGTGCAAGAGGCATACAAGACCACCGCCACCGTCGATTATGCCGACGTGCTGCTGCCGGCCACGACTTGGAGCGAGAAGGAAGGCACGGTCACCAATTCCGAGCGCCGCATCACGCGCCTGCAATCGGCCGTGCCGCCGCCCGGCGAGGCATTGAACGATTGGCAGATCGTCATCCGCTTTGCCCGCAAGCTGGAAGTGCTGTTGGGGAAAGAGCGGACACTGTTTCCTTTTCAATCGACTGAAGCGATTTGGAACGAACACCGCGAATCGACACGTGGCCGTGATCTCGACATCACCGGCTTGTCGTACCGCTTGCTTGAGGAAAAAGGACCACAGCAATGGCCTTACCCAGAAGGGGCTGCTAGCGGTAAAAAACGCTTATACGACGATGGCGTGTTCCCGACTGCCAGCGGCCGGGCGAATTTTGTCAACACAGCTTACAAGCCGGTGGCCGAACAGATCGATGCGCGCTATCCGTTTCAACTCACTACCGGCCGCTTGCGCGACCAGTGGCATGGCATGAGCCGCAGTGGCACGGTGGCGCAATTGTTTGCGCATCAGCCGGAACCGGCCGTGCTGCTGTCGGCGATGGACATGGAGCGTCGCTTCATCGGCGACGGCGATCTCGTGCATGTCACCACCAAACGCGGTTCGCAAATTCTGCCGGCGCAGCGCAGCGACGACATTCGCCCCGGTCAGGCCTTCATCGGCATGCACTGGGGCGAGGAATACGTATCGGGTCGCGGTCATGGCGGCGATGGTAGCTACGGCGTCAACACGCTGACCTTGCCGGTATTCGACCCGATCTCAAAACAGCCGGAACTCAAGCATGCCGCCGCCAAAATATTGAAGGCGGAATTGCCGTGGCGTTTCTTGGTGTTTGGTTGGATGACGCCGCAGCAGGTGTTGACCTTGCAGACGACACTGCGCCCCTACATGCGTCGCTTCGCTTTCGCATCCTGCACCCTGTTCGGCCGCGACCGGGTCGGCGTGATGTTTCGCGCGGCAGACGATTACGCGGCCGAACCGCAACTCATCCGCGAGATCGAAGCGAAATTTCAGATCGTCGGCGTCGATGTGCTGCGCTACGACGACAAGCATCGCGGCAATGCACGGCATATCCTAGTGCGTGACGGCAAGTTGCAAGCGGCGATGCTGGCCGGCGATATCTCTGCTGAAAGCTGGCTCAAAGAGTATCTCGAAGGCGAGCAATCGGTTGCCACGTTAGGCCGCTTGCTACTGACGCCGAGCGCCAAGGCGCCGCAGGGATTTAAAGCCCGTGGTCGCATTGTTTGCAATTGCTTCAATGTTGCTGAAACCGACATCGCATCATGTCTTACAGACTTGTCGGTTGATGCGGATACGGCGCTCACCACCTTGCAGGAAAAACTCAAGTGCGGCACCAACTGCGGTTCTTGTGTACCGGAGTTGAAAAAAATCATCCTTGTTCGACAAGGCGGACTGAAGACGGCGGCGTAACGCAAATCTTCGTAGTAAGCTTGCCGCCATGAACTCAGCACATCAACACGAACCATTCGCCGCCGCCCGCTTCATCAAAGAAATCGGCCGTGGCAAGGACGGCGCGCGCAGCCTCTCGCATGCCGATGCGCAACTGCTATACGCAGCCATGCTGGACGGCCGCGTTGCCGACCTAGAGCTGGGCGCGATCTTGCTGGCGATGCGGATCAAGGGCGAAGCGGTGGAAGAGATCGCCGGCTTTCTGGAAGCGGCCGAAGCCTCCTTCGAGCGCTTGCACGCCCCCGTTGGTGACTACGCGCCCATTGTCATCCCCAGCTATAACGGCTCGCGCAACATGCCGAACCTGACGCCGCTGTTGGCGATGCTGCTGGCGCGTGCCGGTGCGCCGGTGCTGGTGCATGGTGTATTGCACGATCCCAATCGCGTCACCACCGCCGAGATTTTGCACGCGCTCGGCTTGTCGCCGGTCGGCACGGTCGCGGCGGCGCAAACCGAATTCGCGCAACAACGGCCGGCCTTCATGTGCATCGATGTGCTCGCACCGAAGATGGCGCATTTGCTGTCCTTGCGCCGCATCCTCGGCGTGCGCAGCTCGACCCATACCTTGGTCAAGATCATGCAGCCTTTCCACGGCTCGGCGTTGCGGCTGGTGTCGTACACCCATCCCGAATATTTGGAAATGCTGACTAACTACTTCACCACTGTCGCTGATCCGGCGCGCGGCGATGCCTTCCTAATGCGCGGCACCGAAGGCGAAACGGTCGCCAATGCCAAGCGCGCCCAGCAGATCGCATGGTTCCATGACAGGCAATGCACCCTGCTGGTGCAGAAACAAGCACCGGTGGATGTCTTGCCGGTCTTGCCGCCCGCAAGTGATGCACAAACGACGGCCGCCTGGATCAAAGAAGCTCTGGAAGGCCGCCAACCCATCCCCGCACCCATCGCCGAACAGGTGGAACAGTGCTTGCATATAGCGAAGCAACTACATGCAAGCAGCGAGTTCCATCATGAGCCATCCAGCAAACCTGCCCACAACATCCCCCGCTAAGGTCTATCTGGTCGGTGCCGGCCCCGGCGATCCTGATCTGCTGACCGTTAAGGCCGTCAAGACCATCGCCCGCGCCGATGTGTTGCTGGTCGATGATCTGGTCAATCCCGCTATTCTCGACCACGCACCTGCAAGCGCGCGTGTGATCCACGTCGGCAAGCGCGGCGGTTGCCAATCGACCCCGCAGGCATTCATCGAACGCCTGATGATCGGCGAAGCGCAAGCCGGCCGCACCGTGGTGCGACTGAAAGGTGGCGACCCCTTCATCTTCGGTCGCGGCGGTGAAGAGCGCGAACATCTGCAGGCGGCCGGCATCGCGGTTGAAGTCGTCAACGGCATTTCCAGCGGCCTAGCCGCGCCAGCCTCGCTCGGCATCCCGCTCACGCACCGCGACTGGAGTCAAGGCGTGGTGTTCGTCACCGGTCACGGCAAGACGCCGGACGCGAATCCCGACTGGACGCTGCTGGCGAAGCTGAACCTGACGCTGGTCATTTACATGGGCGTGGCGCGCTGCCGCGAAATCCAGTCGGCGCTGCTGGCCGGCGGCAAGGCAGCCAGCACGCCGGTCGCGGTGATCCGCTCCGCCACCGGAAACAAGCAGGCGCAATTGATTACCACGCTTGACCAATTGCCCGATGCGCTGGAAGCGGCGCAACTCGGCAGCCCGAGCATCATCGTCATCGGTGATGTGGTGCGCTGCGCGGATGTGAGTGTGGATGCGTTGATGGAGCAATGTCTGCTGCAAGCCAGTCGGCGGATGTAAAGCCATCGCTTACAATCACGGCTTGATTTGAATTCACCAAGCCATGACTCCACAATTCGATGTCGCCG
>JAFECY010000146.1 GCA_018241865.1 Pseudomonadota bacterium
ATTTATACGATTTATACAATTTCAAAGGAAATCTTCATGGTGACCCGTTCCGCCCAAAAAAAAACCCCGGCAGCGCCGGCGAAAAAAGCCGCCGTCAAGGCGCCGACCCGCAAGACCGCCGTGAAAGCAGCCGTCAAGCCCGCTGCAAAAACCGCCGCCAAGCCTGCAGCCAAGCCCGCCGTCAAGCCCGCAGTCAAATCCTCCCCGGCCGCCGAGAAACAGAAAAAACCGAAATTGGTGCGCGACAGCTTCACCATGCCGGAAGCCGAATACGCGTCGCTGGTGGCAGTGAAGAAAGCCTGCATCAAGAACGGCTTTGAAGTGAAGAAGAGTGAACTGCTGCGCATCGGCGTGGCGCTGATCGGCAAGATGGATTTGGCGCAACTGAAAAACATCCTCGCGACACTGCCGCCGCTCAAGGCCGGTCGCCCGAAGAAAAATAAGTAAGCTTCGGCAGGACTGCGGCAAGGCAAGGGCGAGGGCGGGGCAGGGGTGCGCTTGATCCTGCCCTGCTTCTTCGTCTCATGCTGTTGCCGTGTCACGAAACGGACACATATCCGTCATATTCTCGAAGTAATCCGTCTTTACTCTTGGTTTAATTTTAATAACCAGGATGAGACATGCGATTACAGAGCACACCTGCAGAAAGTACCGCCAGTAGTAGCCGCTTCGCCCTCAGCATTGCCTCCACGGCAGAGGAGGTGCGCGAAGTGCAACGTCTGCGCTATCAAGTCTTCATCGAATCGGCGGGGCTGACATCGCTGGTCAATGCCGAACGCCTCGACCGCGACGCATTCGATGACTACTGCGATCACTTGATCGTGCGCGACAGCAATACGCTGAAAGTGGTCGGCACCTACCGCGTCCTCAGTCCGCACGCCGCGCGTCGCGTTGGCCGCTACTACTCCGAACAGGAATTTGATCTCAGTCGTCTCGATAACCTGCGCAGCGGCATGGCCGAAGCCGGCCGCGCCTGCATCGATCCCGATTATCGCAGCGGCGCGGTCATCATGTTGTTGTGGGCGGGGTTAGCGGCCTACATGAAAAAAGAAAACTGCGACTACCTGATCGGTTGCGCCAGCATCAGTTTGGCCGATGGCGGCCAGAATGCGGCGGCGCTGTATTACGAACTGGCCGACGCCAACCTCGCGCCGCCGGAATACCATGTGCGTCCGCGCCTGCCTTTCCCAATCGACGAAATCGCCAGCCATCAGCAACTGCCGCAGGTGCACGTGCCGCCGCTGATTCGCGGCTACATGCGCGGCGGTGCTTGGGTCTGCGGCGAGCCGGCTTGGGACCCCGACTTCAATTGCGCCGACCTGTTTTTACTGCTGCCACTGGCCAGACTCGATGGCCGCCTGGCGCGCCACTACTTCAAAGAGGCGCAGTCGCAATGAAGCCGCGTGACGATTTCCTCGCCCCCGACTTCCACGGTGCGGAAGTCGAAGAGAAACGCGGTAAGCAACGCTTTCGTGCGATCTGGATTTCCGATATTCATCTCGGCACCACAGGCTGCCAGGCCGAACGTCTGTTGGAGTTTTTGAAGGCGACCGAATCTACCACGCTGTATCTGGTCGGCGACATCATCGACGGCTGGCAGTTGAAGCGTCGCTGGTATTGGGATCAGGCGCATAACAACGTGGTGCAGACGGTGCTGAAAAAAGCCCGGAAAGGTACCGAAGTCATCTTCGTGCCGGGTAATCACGACGAAGCAATACGCCAATTCATCGACCTCGATTTCGGCGGCATTCACATCCGCGACGAACTGGTACACGTCACTGCCCAAGGCAAGCGCATGCTGGTGCTGCACGGCGACCGTTTCGACGGCGTGATCGCCTGCGCCAAGTGGCTGGCCTATGTCGGCGACAGCTTGTACACCATGATCCTGAAGTTCAATCAGGTCTTTAACGCTTGGCGCGCGCGCGCCGGTTTGCCCTACTGGTCGCTGTCGCAATATCTCAAATTGAAAGTCAAGAACGCGGTCAGTTACATCACCTCCTTCGAGACGGCGTTGGCGGCGGAGGCAAAGAAAAAAGGGCTGGACGGCGTCATCTGCGGCCACATCCACAAGCCGGAAATCCGCGACATCGACGGCATCACCTATTGCAATGACGGCGACTGGGTCGAAAGTCTATCGGCGCTGGTGGAAGACCTGTCCGGCGAATTACGGCTGGTGAGCTGGGGCGAAATCATGGCGCAGACGCATCCACACAAGAAAGACAAATATCGCGCGGGAAAAAAGCGGGAGCTCGCACCAGAATGCGTATCGTGATCGTGACGGACGCCTGGGGCCCGCAAGTCAACGGCGTCGTCAGCACCTTGAAGGCGAGCCGGCAACGCATGGAAGCACTGGGGCACGAGGCGATGATCCTCTCGTCGCAGGAACTGCCGACTTTCGCTTGTCCGACCTATCCAGAAATCCGTCTCGCCTACGCACTCAGTTTTTCTTGGGAAGCCGCTACTCAGCAACTGCTGCAAAACCTGACGCCGACACGCGCCGAAGCAAAACAAGCCGACGCCATGCTCTCGGCATTGAACGCCGAAGCGGCCAGGTGAGCAATGACGATCTATCTGGACGAAGCCGAACGGCAGCGGCACCGTAACTGCATCGAAGCGATGGCGCTGGAATTGCACCGCCCGGTGGAAGAAATCACCCTGTTCTACGAAGACGCGCTCTCGGCGCTGTCCGACATGGCGCATGTGCGTGACTACCTGCCCATCCTGGTAGCCAAGAACGTCAGGCGCGCGCTCGGCGCGAATGTGCGACAGCGCTGAAGGTGATTATCGACCCGGCGTCAGGCTGGCGGTGATGTTGCGTCTGGCCTGAACCTCGTAGCGTTCAAAAAACAGCGGCGTCGTGAAAATTGCGGCACGGTCGAGAAAGCCTTGCAGGATATTGCGTCGTTTCGTGTTGAACGGCAGATCGGGTATGTGGACATATTCGGCGCGTATCTGCCGCTCGTATTCCGCGAAGCGTTCGCGAGGGGCAGCGAGGATGGTGAGATCGACATCGACCAAAATTTTTGCATCCATGTCGGTCGGCGCGGCATGGTGCCGGGTTGCCAGAATCAGCGCATCGATGCGGCGCGTGACGTTGTCACTCACGCCGGCTTGGCGCAGACAGGCGCTCGCCCAGTCCGCGCTTTTTTCTTCGTTGTCGTGACGCGTCGGATCGTAGATGGCGTCGTGGAACCAGAGCGCCATTGCCACCTCCGCCGGATGCGTGGACAAATGGCGTACCTCAGCCAGCTTCGCTAAGCATTCATCTATGTGTTGCAGCGTGTGATAGTGGCGTTGCGGCTCGCCGTAGCGGCTTGCCAGCGCGCGGAATACATGCGGGTCGGGCGCGGCGACACCGAGGTCGTGGCAGTCGGCAAGCCATTGCGTTTGCAGGTCGTTCATGGTTTACCGGCGAGATCAGGTTCGGCATCGATATAACGGTCGATGAATTGCATCGCCACGGTTGCCGCATAAGCTTTCGGCATGACATTCTGAGCCGCGCTGGCCAATTGGAATGCGCCTTCCATGAAGGCCAGCAGGCCGGCGGCTAGTTTGCGCACATTGCCGCTGCGTTTGCTTCTCTCGTTCAAATAGTCGCCCAGCAGCGTGTGTAGTAGCGCCAGCTCGAAGGCCAGTGCTTCTTCATATACCTGCCGCACTTCAGTCTGGCGCACTGCTTCGGCACCGACCACCACCCAAGCGGCGACCGCTTCTGGTTTGGCACCCGGCCCCTTTGCCAGACGAGCGTCGATATAGGCTTGCAGCTTTTGCCGCGGCGTGCTGGCGGCAGCCGCCAAGTCCAGATAACGCGCATGCGACAAAGTGGCGAGTGACTTCACCAGTTCGATCAGGATTTCACCCTTGCTCTTGAAATGGTAGTGGATCAGGCCGGGAGCCAGCCCTGCCTGTTGCGCGATCGCTTGGATGGTGGCTTTTTCATAGCCTTGTTCGGCCATCACGGCCAGCAGGGCGGCGACGATTTCTTCGCGGCGCTGCTCGGTATTGGATTTTCTCGACATGGCGGTCGGCTCCTGTTTTTAATTTGGGCGATTGACCAAATAATACTTGATTTTTGTTTCGGCGCGGATTATCTTGAATTTAATTTGGTTAATTAACCAAATTAAATCGCGCAACGGCTGGTGTGGTCATGCTGCTTCATGGAGGTAAGGTCATGGGATATTCTTTCTGGATTGGGCTGTTCATCGCATTGTTATATTTCTTCATCCAGTTGAAAGAGTGGCGCGATGCGCGCAAACAGGGCGGAGAGAAGGGGCGGCTTAACCCGGAATCCCGTACTGTCGTATCGTTCGACGATGAAAAAATTACGGTGCGTTATGAGAACGGCGAGGGGCGTGAAGTGCGCTGGGATGCATTGACCATGATCGGTATCCGCACCACCGACGAAGGCCCGTTCCGGCCAGACATGTTCTGGGGCTTGCATGCGGGAAGCGAGAATCCGGCCGTGGTGTACCCGCAAGGTGCCACCGGCGATGGCGAGCTTCTGCATGCTTTGCAAAGAAGATTGCCCGGTTTCGACAATCGAACCTTGATCGAAGTCATGGGCAGCACAGAGAACAATTTTTTCCTGATCTGGAAGCGGGCGGAACCTGCCTGAAGTCGGCCGCTTTGGCTACTTCACCACCAGCTCCGGCGCAATCACCGCTTTCACATAATTCTCCGCGACGCCATCGCGTTCGCGCTGCACGATCCACCAGATGTTGGCCTTGCGCACCGGCCAGTCTTGGGCGCTGCCAGTCAGCAGCAACGAGGCAACCTGACCCAGCCAAGGTTGATGGCCGATTGCCAGCACCGGCTCACGCGCGTGCGGCCAGTTGACGGCTTTTAGTACTTGATCCGGCGTGGCGTCAGGGCCGATTTCGGCGATCAGTCGGAATTTGCGTCCCAATGCTTCGGCGGTCTGCACCGTGCGCACGGCCGGACTGACCAAGATACGACAAGTGCTGGGGAGGTTGCGCTCCAGCCAGTGCGCCATGCGTTGCGCTTGCTTGTGACCTTTGGGAGTGAGCGCGCGGCCGAGATCGGGTTCGCCGGCTTCCGCTTCCGCATGACGCCACAGCAAGAGGTCCATGCTTGCCTTTCAGGTGTCGCCGGTGCCGACGGTGCGCATGAGGTGTTGCTGGGCGCAGAAGACGGCTTGCTTGCCGCGTGCTTTGCGCGGGCGATAGCGACCGTCCGAATCCAGCTCCCAGGCGTTGACGTTGTCTTTCAGGTAGGGGGTGAGCCCTTCTGCGATGACGCGTTTTTTCAGTTTCTTATCCAGTATCGGGAAGGCGACTTCGATGCGGCGGAACAGATTGCGGTTCATCCAGTCGGCGCTGGCGAGATAGACATCGTGCGCGAGGTCGTTGCGGAAATAAAAGATGCGGCTGTGTTCGAGGAAGCGGCCGACGATGGAGCGTACCCGGATATTGTCCGACAAACCGGGCATACCGGGACGCAGCGCGCAGGCACCGCGCACGATCAGGTCGATCTTCACGCCGTCGGCCGAGGCGGCGTATAGCGTGCGGATGACCGATTCATCGACCAACGCGTTCATCTTGGCGATGATGCGTGCCGGCCGACCTTCGCGGGCGATACGCGCTTCGTTCTGGATTGCCTTGATTAGTTCCTTCTGCAAGGTGAATGGTGCCAACCAGAGATAGACGAGTTTCTTTGGCTTGGTCAGGCTGGTCAGGTGCAGGAAGACTTCGTTGACTTCGGCGGTCAGTGCCGGCTGTGCAGTCAGCAGGCCGAAGTCGGTGTAGAACTTGGTCGTGGTCGGATGGTAGTTGCCTGTGCCTAGGTGGGCGTAGTAACGCAGTTCGCCGCGCTGTTCTCCACGCTGTTCTCCCTCCTCGCGCCGAATCACCAGCGCCAGCTTGGCGTGTGTCTTCAGACCGACCACGCCATACACCACTTGCGCGCCGACCCGTTCCAAGCGCGCCGCCCAGTTGATGTTGGCTTCTTCATCGAAGCGTGCCATCAGTTCGACGATGACGGTGACTTCCTTGCCTTGCTGGGCGGCCAGAATCAGCGCTTCCATCAGGTCGGAGTTCATGCCGGTGCGGTAGATGGTTTGCTTGATCGCGACCACGTTTGGATCGTCGGCGGCGTTGCGGATGAATTCAACCACCGGCTGGAAGGACTGGAAGGGATGGTGCAGCAACACATCCTGTTTACGCAGCAGCGCGAACAGGTCGTTGCCGGTCAGTCGCGCCGGGTAGTGCGGGTTGAAGGGCGTGAAACGCAGCGCCGGCTGATCGACATAAGTACCCAGCTCCAGCAGGCGCACCATGTTCACCGGGCCATCGACTGCGTACAGGCGGCTGGCCGGAATGGCGAATTGTTCGAGCAAAAATTGCGACAGATGATGCGGACAGTTCTTGGCGACTTCCAGTCGCACCGCGACGCCGAACTGGCGACTTTGCAATTCGGTCTGCAGCGCTTCGCGCAAATTCTTGACCTCTTCTTCATCCACCCACAGATCGCTGTTGCGCGTGACGCGAAATTGCGAATAGGCCAGCACATCGCGTCCGGTGAATAGATCGGCAATATGGGCGTGAATCACTGACGACAACAGGCAAAACGTTTGGCCGCCGTCTGACAGTTCGCGCGGCAATTCGATCACGCGCGGCAACACGCGCGGCGCTTTCAGGATGGCGATGGCGGTACCGCGGCCGAAGGCATCCTTGCCGGACAGTTCGACGATGAAGTTGAGCGATTTGTTGACGACCTGCGGAAAGGGATGCGCTGGGTCGAGTCCGATTGGCGTCAGCAGCGGCCTGACTTCGCGCTCGAAATAAGCCTTGATCCAAGCGCGCTGCGCGTCGTTGCGATCCTGATGACGCAGCAGACGGATGCCTTTGGCTTTCAGTTGCGGCAGGATTTCCTGATTGAGCACGGCGTACTGCTGTTCGATCAGTTGATGACACTGGGCGCTGGTGTGTTCCAGTGCCTGAGTCAGCGCCGGTGAATCAATCACGCCTTTTTCGTCGCCGTGCTGCGCCAACAGGCTGGCGATGCGCACCTCGAAAAATTCATCCAGATTACTGCTGACGATGCACAGAAAACGCAAACGTTCCAGCAGCGGGACGGAGCGATCTTCCGCTTGCGATAGTACCCGGCGGTTGAAGGCAAGTTGTGACAGCTCCCGGTTCAGGTAGATATCTGACGCGGCCGATTCGATCGGCGAGGCGGCTGCGCGCATGACGCGTTGATTCATGTTCGTATGATTTCTATTTATGTTCTATCTATGGCGTACAGGAGTGTAATGAAAGTTTATGACAAATCCGTGACAGGGGATGGTGAAAATAATGACAAAGTCAGCGTGATGTCATAAACATGTCATATTTCCTCTCTACAGTTCGCACTGTTTGTTAGTCAACCTCAAGGAGCAGACATGCGATTGAATCGTTTCATCCAGACCCTCGCTGTGGCCGTTAGCGCCGCCGCGATCATTTCCCCAGCCGTAGCCGCAGACATTACCGGTGCTGGTGCAACTTTCCCGTACCCGATTTATTCCAAGTGGGCCGAGGCCTATAAGCAAGTGTCCGGCAATGGCTTGAACTATCAGTCGATCGGTTCCGGTGGCGGTATCAAGCAGATCAAGGCCAAGACTGTCGATTTCGGCGCGTCCGACATGCCGCTGCCCGTCGAAGAGCTGGACAAGGAAGGTTTGATGCAATTCCCTGCCGTCATGGGCGGCGTGGTGGCGGTGGTGAATCTGGACGGCGTGACGCCGGGTCAGCTCAAGCTGAGCAGCGAGGTGCTGGCTGCGATTTACTTGGGTAAGGTCACCAAGTGGAACGATAGTCAGATCACCTCGCTCAATCCCGGTGCGAAGCTGCCGGCTGACGACATCACCGTGGTGCATCGCGCCGACGGTTCCGGCACCACTTTCCTGTGGACCGATTTCCTGTCTAAGGTCAATCCTGCGTTCAAGGAGCAAGTGGGTTCCGGTACCGCCGTCAAATGGCCGGTGGGCGTGGGCGGCAAGGGCAACGAAGGCGTTGCGGCCAACGTGCAGCGCATCAAGAATTCGATCGGCTATGTCGAATACGCCTATGCCAAAAAGAACAAGATGAGCTACACGCAGCTACGCAATCGCGATGGCCAGTGGGTGATGCCGGACGATGAAACCTTCAAAGCCGCTGCTGCTGGTGCTAAGTGGGATACGACGCCGGGCATGGCTGTGCTGTTGACCGACCAGCCGGGTAAGCATAGCTGGCCGATCACTGGCCCGACCTTCATTCTGATGCACAAGATCCAGACTGACGCTGCCAAGGCCAAGGAAGTGCTGAAGTTTTTCGACTGGGCGTACAAGAACGGCGGCAAGATGGCTTCCGATCTCGTTTACGTTGCCATGCCGGAAGCGGTGATCAAGTTGGTCGAAGCCGCTTGGAAGGCGCAATTGAAGGACACCAGCGGTAAGGCAGTTTGGTAATCATCGCATTGCCGACAGTGTGCAGTTTGTGAGTCGCGCAAGGGGAACGCATCCGTTCGGATGCCAACCCACGCGCGACTCGTTCAATTTGCTCGATTGCGCTTGATCGCATCCAGTATGACCCACACCACGACCACGATGTCTATTTCGGAAACTAGGCAGCCCGCCATGCAGGCCAGCCAAATTGCACATGCACGGCAGGCCGGCCTGCGCCGCCAGCGCGTGCAGGACTTCCTGTTTCACAAGATCACACTATTATTTGCCGCCCTCGTGCTGCTGGCGCTGGTCGGCATCATCATTTCGCTTTTGATCGGCGCCTGGCCAGCCTTCAAGGAATTCGGCCCGGCCTTCATTACCACCGTCGAATGGGATCCGGTCAATGACAAGTACGGCGCCATGATCGCCATTGTCGGTACGCTGGCGACCTCGGTGGTGGCACTGCTGATCGCCTTCCCGCTCAGCTTCGGCATCGCGTTATTCCTGACCGAGATATGTCCGGTGTGGCTACGCCGCCCGCTTGGCACGGCGGTCGAGCTGCTGGCCGGCGTGCCGAGCATCATCTACGGCATGTGGGGGCTGTTTATTTTTGCGCCGCTGTTTTCCGAATACGTGCAGCCGCTGCTGGCTAAAACCTTGGGGCCGCTGCCGGTGATCGGTGCCTTGTTCAAGGGGCCGATGATGGGTATCGGCATGTTGACCGCCGGCGTGATTTTGGCGGTGATGATTATTCCCTTCATTGCCTCGGTCATGCGCGACGTGTTTGAGGTGGTGCCGGCAGTGCTGAAGGAATCGGCCTACGGCCTCGGCTGCACCAAGTGGGAAGTGGTGCGCAAGATCGTGCTGCCCTATACCCGCAACGGCGTGGTCGGCGGCGTGATGCTCGGCCTCGGTCGCGCGCTCGGCGAAACCATGGCGATCACCTTTGTCATCGGCAATGCTCACAAGCTGTCATGGTCGATGTTCGCCGCCGGCAACAGCATCGCCTCCACTCTTGCCAATGAATTTGCCGAAGCGGATTCCGTGCTGCACGTTTCTTCTTTATTCGCTCTCGGCCTGATTCTGTTTGTCATCACCTTTATCGTGCTAGCCATTGCCAAGCTGATGTTGCTCGGTATGGCGCGCAAGGAGGGAACGACATCGTGAACGCTTCCATGAAATCAACCGTGAAAACCAGCGCGCCATCGAATCCGAACGGCAATGCTGCTTCCATCAATAACCCCATCTACCGCCGTCGCTTGTGGACGCACCGCATCGGTATCGCGCTGTCCTTTCTGGCGATGGTGGTCGGCCTGTTTTTCCTGATGTGGATTTTGGCGACCTTGATCATCAAGGGTGCCGGCGGCATTAGCCTCAACATGTTCACCATGACCACGCCTTCTCCCGACAGCGATGGCGGCGGCCTGCTCAATCCCATCGTCGGCAGTTTGTTGTTGGTGGGTTTTTCCACGCTCATCAGTACGCCGATCGGCATCCTCGCGGGCATTTATCTGGCCGAGTACGGCGAGGAAAGCTGGTTCGCCCAGTTGACCCGCTTCGTCACCGACATCATGCTGTCGGCACCGTCCATCGTCATCGGCTTGTTCGTGTATGCGGTGTACGTGGCCAACGTCAAGCATTTCTCCGGCTGGGCCGGCACTTTCGCCATTTCACTGATCGCCATTCCGGTAGTGGTTCGCACCACTGACAATATGCTGCGGCTGGTGCCTGCCAGTTTGCGCGAAGCAGCGTTCGCACTGGGTGCGCCGCGTTGGAAGGTATCGGTGATGGTACGGCTGCGCGCAGTGCGCGCTGGCGTCGTCACCGGCGTGCTGCTGGCCGTGGCGCGCATCTCCGGCGAAACCGCACCGCTGCTGTTCACCGCGCTGAATAACCAGTTCTTCAGCGCCGACATGAACAAACCGATGGCCAACCTGCCGGTGGTGATCTACCAGTTCGCCATGAGTCCTTATGAAAACTGGCGTTCGCTGGCTTGGGGAGGTGCGTTGCTGGTGACCTTCAGCGTGCTGGCGCTGAATATCCTGTCGCGCGTTTTGTTCAGCCAAAAGGCGCCGAAATGAATCTGAAGCGAGTGATGCCATGAGCGCCGTAATCCAATCCCCACACAAGACCGAGAAAACCATGACGACTACCCGCCAAGCTTCCCAAGCAATGATTGCGATATCGAGTCTGAATTTTTTCTATGGCAATTTTCAAGGCCTGAAAAACGTCAATCTCGATATCCATGAAAAAAAAGTCACCGCCTTCATTGGTCCGTCCGGTTGCGGCAAATCGACGCTGCTGCGCACACTGAATCGCATGTACGATATTTATCCCGGCCAGCGCGCCGAGGGTAGCATTGTCTTCAATGGCCGCAACATCCTCGATCAAGGGCAAGACGTCAACATGCTGCGCGCCAAGGTCGGCATGGTGTTCCAAAAACCGACGCCGTTCCCGATGTCGGTCTATGAAAATATTGCTTTCGGCGTGCGCCTGTACGAGAAGCTGTCGAAGGGCGAGATGGACGAGCGCGTCGAATGGGCCTTGAAGAAGGCCGCGCTGTGGAACGAGGTCAAGGACAAGCTCGGCAAGAGCGGCCTGTCGCTGTCTGGCGGCCAGCAGCAGCGCTTGTGCATTGCGCGCGGTGTCGCCGTCAAACCGGACGTGCTGCTGCTCGACGAACCGACTTCTGCACTCGATCCGATCTCGACCGTCAAGATCGAAGAATTGATCGGCGAATTGAAGCAGGACTACACCATCACCATCGTCACCCACAACATGCAGCAGGCGGCACGCTGTTCCGACTACACCGCCTACATGTATTTGGGCGAGCTGGTGGAGTTCGGCGAGACCGACCAGATATTCATGAATCCGGGCAAGAAAGAAACGCAGGATTACATCACCGGCCGCTTCGGCTGAACGCGACAAAACGACATTGAAAAAATCAGGAGTAGGCAATGCCAGAAGAACATTCCTCTAAACAGTACGACATGGACTTGGAAGAAATCCGCTCCAAGGTTCTGCTCATGGGCGGCATGGTGGAGAACCAGTTTCACGATGCCATGCTCGCTTTTCGCGCGGGTGATATCGCGCTGGCTCGGCAAGTGGTCAAGAGCGACGAGAGCGTCAATCGCCTTGAAGTGACGCTGGATGACGCCTGCAGCCACTTGATCGTGCGCCGCCAGCCGGCCGCCAACGATTTGCGCACCGTGATGGCGACCATCAAAGTCATCACCGATTTGGAGCGGGTTGGCGACGAGGCCAGCAAGATCGCGCGCATTGCAGCCGAGGCCAATGCCAACGACCGCAATGGTAATATCCACCAATACGACACCGTGCGTGCTCTAGCCACCAGCGCCGGCACCTTGTTGCATGATGCGCTCGATGCTTTTGCTCGCCTCGACGAAAAACAAGCAGGCAAATTGATCGCCCAAGATAAACTGATCGACCATGAATTCCAGACCATCATGCGTAGTCTGATTACTTATATGATGGAAGACCCACGCACCATCTCGGCTGCGCTCGACACCATGTGGGTGGCGAAAGCGATCGAGCGCATCGGCGACCACGCGACCAACATCGCCGAGTACGTGATCTACGTGGTCGAGGGCAAGGACATTCGCCATACCGACTATGCCCAGCAGCAGGCCGGGCAGGCGTAACGGGGCATCATGGCAGCGGACAACACTACTATCCTGATCGTTGAAGACGAGCCGGCGATCGCGGCGCTGATTTCTTTCACGCTGAAGGAAGCCGACTGGCACAGCGTCGTCGTTTCCAGCGCCGGCGAAGCTTGGGACGCCATCCAGCAACGCATGCCGCAATTGATCTTGCTCGACTGGATGCTGCCCGACCAGAGCGGCCTGCGCCTGCTGGCGCGGGTGCGCGCCGACCGCCAGTTCCAGTCGCTGCCGATCATCATGCTGACTGCCAAGAGCATGGAAGAGGACAAGATCGCCGGTTTCGATCACGGTGCCGACGACTACATCACCAAACCGTTTTCACCGCGCGAACTCACAGCGCGTATCAAGGCGCTGATTCGCCGCAAACTGCCCGAGCACGCGCAATCCATGCTCACGGCTGGTACGGTCAATCTCGACCCGGTCAGTTGCAGTGTCAGCCTCAACGGCGAAAAAATCGACATCGGCCACGCCGAATTCAAGCTGCTAAAATTCTTTATGGCGCACCCGGAACGTGCCTTCTCGCGCAGTCAATTGCTCGACAAGGTATGGGGCGATCATGTGGTGATCGAGGAGCGCACGGTCGATGTCCATGTGCTGCGCTTGCGCAAGGCCTTGAAGGAAGCCGAACATCTGATTAAGACCGTGCGTAGCGTCGGTTACATGCTGTCGGAAAAAAATTAACGCGTCTCGCTGGAATCGCACCGCCGCGATTCTGCGGGGGCTCACTGAAAACACAATTGAATGAATCCGCAACTGTTTTTTTGGGTGCCGGCCATCCTGCGTTTGCTGCTGGCGCTAGGCTGTGCGGGCGTGATCTGGTTTTTTTGGGGCATGACAGCCGGGCTGATTGCCGGCGTGGCGATCATGACCTTTCTGGTCGCGGTGCAACTGCACTACCTGTACCGGCTCGGCAACTGGCTGGACAATCCCGCCAGTGAAAAAATCCCCGACGGTTGGGGAGCATGGACCGACGTCTTTTCCCGCCTGTACCGCATCCGTCGTGATACGGAGCGCAATCAAGCTGAACTGGCCGAATGGCTGACCCGTTTCCGCCAGGCGATGAGCCGGTTACCGGACGGCGTAGTCATCATGGACGACGTACTCTTCCTAGAATGGTGCAACCCGGTGGCCGAGCAGCATCTCGGTCTGTCGCTGGAACGCGACCGCGGCATGCGCGTGACCAATCTGATCCGCCATCCTGATTTCATGGACTACATTATCCTCGGTCGTTACGAACAGCCGCTGACGTTGACCCTGCGCGAGCGCAAGCTGGTGGTGCACCTCATTCCCTTCGAGGATCGCCGGCAGATACTGGTGACGCATGACGCGACGCAATCGGAACGCATCGACATGATGCGGCGCGACTTTATCGCCAACGCCTCGCACGAATTGCGCACGCCGCTGACCGTCATCAACGGCTTTCTCGAAATCGCCTCCACCCAACCCAATTTGGATCAGGCGACGCGGCTCGGCCATATCAAGCTGATGACCGAGCAAGGACAACGCATGCAGAATTTGGTTGAGGATATGCTGACCTTGACCCGGCTGGAATCGATCGATTACCCGATGCGGCCGGAGCGGGTGAACATGGGCAAACTGCTGGAACAAATTCTGCAGGAAGGCTTAGCGCTGTCGGCCGGCCGACATACCATCACACTCACGGTCGATGGTTCGGATATCAACGGCAATGCCGACGAGTTGCGCAGCGCTTTTGGCAACCTCGTGTCGAACGCGGTGCGTTACACGCCGGCTGACGGTAGCATCGACATCCTCTGGCGCGACACCGAACAAGGGTCGCAATTCATCGTGCGCGATACCGGCATTGGCATCCAGCCGGAACACATCCCGCGTCTGACTGAACGCTTTTACCGCGTTGATAAAAGTCGTTCGCGCGATACCCAAGGCACCGGCCTTGGCTTGGCTATTGTGAAACATGCGCTGCTGCGTCACGGTGCCACGATCGCCATCGAATCCGAAGTCGGCAAAGGCAGCAGTTTCATCGTCTATTTTCAATCCAGTAGTCGTTGACGCGAAAGCGTTCAAGTATGCGCACCGTGTTTTGAAAATACGAGGCCGCTACGATTGTTTTAACTGAAAGTATTTTTATTTTGTAACCTCTGGCATACTGCTTGTGGATATGTCGGCAGGTGAACGCGCCGGCATCCTTCATCCCATCGGGGAGATGTCTTGAGCGTGTTGCGTTTTTGTTTTCGTCGGATCGCGGCGGCTGTGTCGCTGCGCCATGCTTTGCCGCTAATCTTGCTGCTGGCGGGCTTGGGCATCACGTTTATTTTGTGGCGTGCCGCTAGCGAGTCTGCAGCACAATCCGCGCAGTCCGGCTTTGTGTTTCGCGCGCGTGAAGCGAACGAAAATATTTTGCAGCATTTGCGTACCTACGAAGAACTGCTGCACGGAACAGCCGGTTTATTCGCTGCCTCGGTGTCGGTAGAACGCGACGAATTTCGTGCTTACATCGATGCTTTGTTATTGCCGGAGCGCTACCCCGGTATTCAAGGCATGGGCTATATGTTGAAGCTGCCCACCGATACGCACGCGCATGAAGCCGCCATGCATAAGGAAGGTTTTGACGATTATCGGGTATGGCCGCCGGCGCGCGACGGCATGCGTACCGCAGTCGTGTATCTGGAACCGTTCAGTGGCCGTAACATGGATGTGCTGGGTTACGACGCCTATACCGATGCAACGCGGCGCGACGCGCTGTTGCAGTCGATGGACAGCGGAAAAATTGTCGTGACCGGAAAAGTTCGGCTGGTGCAAGAAAACGAACATGATGTGCAATCCGGTTTCCTGATGTTCCTGCCGGTGTACCGAAATCATGTGCCGCATGACACGGTTGAGCAGCGGCGCACCAATATAGTCGGTTGGATCTATGCTGCTTTCCGCATGAATAATTTGATGCGCGACATACGCGGATTGCGGGGTGGGAACGATCTGGACATCAAGATTTATGACGGCGTCGAGTTATCCGGCGCAGCACTTCTTTACGACTCCAACCCGCGCATCAGTTTGTCTGATTCGCGACAAAAATTGCGCTATGACGCGATTCTCGACGCCGGCAATCATCGCTGGACCGTGGTGGCGACCGCCTATCCTACCGATTGGCGCACCGCTGGATACACCCGCGCCCATTTCATACTGTGGGGAGGAGTGGGCATCAGTTTATTGCTGTCGCTATTGGCTTGGTCATTTTTGCGCGACCGCGCGCATGCCTTGGAAGCGGCTGATCGTGCTTACCATCTTGCCTTGTACGACACGCTGACCGGACTGCCCAATCGGCAACTCGCTATCGAACGGCTGACGCAATCGTTGGCCCATGCCCGGCGCAACGGCGGTAAGGTTGGCCTGTTGTTCGTCGATCTCGATAAATTCAAGCCGGTCAATGACCAGCACGGTCACGCCGTCGGCGACATGTTGCTCCGAGCGATTGCCAAGCGACTCAGAGAGTGTGTGCGTGACGTCGATACCGCTGCACGTGTCGGCGGCGATGAATTTGTTGTTTTGCTGCCGGACATCGATGGCAAGAGTGGTGCCGGCGTCGTTGCTGAAAAAATCCGCGAAGCGATGGCGCTGCCGTTTGAGATCGCCGGCCATCATCTGGAAATCGCCGCCAGCATCGGTGTCGCTTTATACCCTGATGATGCGCTTGACGAAAATGATCTGCTGCTGCGAGCGGATCGCGCTATGTACCATGCCAAGCACGGCGGCCGCAACGCCGTGCGTTTTGTGCAGGAAGTGTGCTGAAGCGCATCGCCTTGAACGTTCATCCGCAGTGGTTTCGCCGATTTTCACAATCCCGCCTACAATGACGCTTTTTCGCAGCGCTTGCGCTTCTCCAGCGCATGAATGGATGGTCAATGAATAAAATCGGACGCAACGATCCCTGCCCTTGCGGCAGCGGCAAAAAATACAAGCAGTGCTGCGGCTCGCAAGAGCCGGCTGCCGCACATGCGCCCTCGGCGCAGCAGATCGCGCAAGCGCTTGGGGCGGCACTCGAACTGCACCAGCAGGGACGGTTCGCCGAGGCTGAACCGATTTACCGGCAAGTGCTGGCGGTCGCACCAGCACATCCCGATGCCTTGCATTTCTGCGGCGTGCTGGCGCACCAGACCGGCCGCCATGCGGAAGGCGCGGAACTGATCGCACGGTCGATCGAGCGGCAGCCGCTCGATGCTATGTCGCACAACAATCTGGGCGACGCGCTGCGCGCACTCGGCCGCTATGACGAAGCACTGACATCCTTCCGTCAGGCGCTGGTGTTGCAACCGGCCTTCGATGAAGTGCATAACAACATCGGCGAAACCTTGCGTGCGATGGGGCGACTCGACGCAGCCGCCGACAGTTTCCACGCCGCCCTGTCACGCAAACCGGAATACGCCGAAGCGCACAGCAATCTCGGTCTGGTACACATGGCGCAAGGACGTTTGGCCGATGCCGAGGCCGGCTTCCGCCAAGCGCTGGCATTGCGGCCGCGCTATGCACGCGCACATCTCAACCTTGCGACCTTGTTGCGCGCGCAGGGGCGCGATGCCGAAGCAGTATCGGCATTGGAGCAAGCGCTGCAGGCGAAGCCGGATTACCCCGAGGCATTGCAAGCGCTGGCCGATTTGTTTTGTGCGCAAGGTAGTTTGCATCTAGCCTTGGCTTGCTGTCAGAAAGTTTTGCGACTGCAGCCGGACAGCGATGCCGGCTGGCGCTTGTATGCCGAAATTATCAAGCTGATTGGCGTCGAAGCCGTGCTGGTAGTGCGGCCGCCTTTGTTGCTGGCTGGCTTGCGTCGAGAAAATATCGATCCGCAAAATCTGGAACGCATCGCCGTCGCGTTTATCTGTGCCGATGCGGACATTACGCCGCTGCTGGAAATCGCCGCGCTTGCCGACGGTCGCACGCGTATTGCCAAGATGCTGGCGGCCGGCGAGTTGCAGGCGGCGATGTCTCATCCCTTGTTGCTGGCGGTGCTGGAACAGGCAGTCGTCACCGATTACCGTCTCGAACGGTTGCTGGCGGCCTTGCGGCAGGCCTTGTTGCAACATGCACGCGCTGCCGCTGCGCCTTACACGTCGGTGCAGCAGAAGTTCGCAGCAGCGCTGGCCTTGCAATGCTTCGCCAACGATTACATCTACGCCATCACCGCGCAAGAACAGCAGGATGCCGATGTACTCGCCGCCAAAGTGGCGGCGACGCTGACGGCTGGTCAGCCTTGTTCGCCCGATTGCTTGGCGGCATTGGCGTGTTATCAGGCGCTGTATCGTTTGCCGGCTGCCGGTAGTATCGCCGTCGTTGGCTGGAGCGCGACGATGCAAACGGTGATCGAACGCCAATTGATTCAGCCGCGACAAGAAGAAACGATACGCCAAACGCTGCCGCGCTTGACCGCCATCGACGATCAGGTATCGCAAGCGGTGCGCCAGCAATATGAAGAAAATCCCTATCCGCGCTGGCGTCGTCGCGGCCATGCTGGCAAAGGACAGAACGTGCGCACGGCTTTGCAAGCGCGCTTTCCGTTGCGCCGTTTCGATGATGCCGAACATATCGTCACACCGCAGATTTTGATCGCTGGTTGTGGCACCGGCAGCGACGCTGTGCAAGTCGCCAACAGCTTTGCCGCTGCGGATATTCTTGCAGTCGATATGAGCTTGTCTAGCTTGTCCTACGCCAAACGGGCGACGCAAGAATATGGCATCGGCGGCATCGATTTTCGTCAGGCCGACATACTCGGTTTAGCTGTGCTGGAACGTCAATTCGATATCGTCGTGAGCAGCGGCGTGCTGCATCACATGGGCGATCCGCTGGCCGGCTGGCGCGTGTTGACGGATTTATTGCGACCCGGCGGCTACATGAATATTGGTCTCTACAGTCGTCGCGCTCGCCACGAAGTGAACGCCGCACGCGCCGCGATCCAGACCGGCGGTTATGCCGCCACCCTGCAGGATATTCGCCGCTTTCGCGCTGATGTCATGGACGGCCGCTGCGCGATCGACATCGGCAGTTTGGCGCAGAGCCCGGATTTCTACAGTACCAGTGCTTGCCGCGATTTGTTGTTCCATGTGCAGGAACATGTGTTTTCGCCGCTGGAAATTCAGACGTGCATCGAACAACTTGGTTTGGAATTGATTGGCTTTGAATTTTCCAATCCCGAAGCGCTGCGTCGTTACCACGCGCGTTTTCCAGACAACCCTGCCGCTGATGTGCTGGCAAATTGGGAAATTCTGGAAACGGAACATGCGCAAATTTTTGCCGGTATGTATCAGTTCTGGTTGCGGAAAAAATCCAGATAGGACGCGCAAGATGAATGAAATGCGTTTCAGTCAAGCGTCCATGATAAATTTCGCGCGGCGATATTGTCGGAATGGAATTTACGTGGCTGCGAAGCTGCAGATTCGGTGAATAATGCACAAACGACGTAGGCCGTGCTGCGAACCACGCATGGCAAATGGTAATCTAACGAATCTGTGCAATCACCATCGCGTCGCAGACTGACGCGTCTTCCCATGAGTAACATCAGTACCATGAGCAACACCATTTTTGAACAACGCGATTCCGTTGAGGTGTCCACCGGACGGCTTGGCCATATCCGTCTCAAGCAGGAAAATTACAACAACGAAGTCGCCATCATCACGATTCACCCCGATGACATTCCACAACTGATCGAGCAATTGCAGACGGCCTGCGTCGAAGCGCAAGCCATCCGTGCGGCGCGTGTTGCGGAAAAATAAAAAAGAAATGCAGCGATAGGTCAGGACTGCGCGGCCGTTACCACAGACGACGCGCCTTGATGTTGCATCCGCTTCAGCAAGTGCCAGCCGCCAACGATCGCAATCAGCACGGCCAATACCCGGAAGCTCAGCGGGAAGCCGCCGTGATCGGCCAGCATGCCGAACAGCAGCGGCAAACAGCGCGAGCCGGCCTCGTAGGCCAGCAACACCCAATTCGACCACGCCCCGCGTTGTTCCGGCTCAACCTGTTGCAATAGATAAGCGATGCAGCTCGGATACAGCAAGCTGTAGGTGCCGCCGTAGGCGAGCGCGCAGACGACGAATTGCCAAGGCGTATGCGCGTTGCCGAGTATGCCCACTGCGAACGCGACCGACGCGAAGCAGACCAGCAGCACGCGAAACTCGCGCCGGCCATGCAGCAGATGACTGAAGGCCAGTCGCGTCGCCATGATGGTGAAGAAACTGGTCGTCAGAAAATACGCCGGTGAAAAATGCATAGTCGGCGATTGCGCCAACCACATCGGCACGAATTGCAGCGGCAATCCGAAGGTAAGGCCGAGCACACCCATCAGCAGCACGACTTCCCAGCCGCTGGCTAAACGCGGTCGCAACGCGCGAGAGGTATGAGCGGTACGAGAGGTACGAGCGGCGACCGGCACGGCATGCTGATCGGCCACGACGTTATCGACAGCGCCAACCATACTTTGCGCCACCAGCGCCAGCAACAGAGGAATCCAAAACACGCTGTGCGTGCCGGCTACCGGCTCCACCACAGCGGCCATCACGCTGAACAAGCCCACGCCCATTTGCACCGCCAGCGTCAGATAGGAAATGGCTTGCGTGTAATACGCTTTCGGCACCAGATCGGCGGCCGCATTCATCAATACCGGGAAGCACAACGCGTAGCCGAAACCGCTCAGCAGCAACGCCGGTGCGAGCACGTCGAGCTTCGGTGCCCATGCCAACAGCAGGAGTTGCAAGGCGCTGCAAGCGAGGCCGGCGCGTAGCCGCAGTCGTGGCGACCAGCGCTGCGCCACCGCTTTGCCTGCCAGCGCCAGCAGCAGGATCGGCAATAGCGAGATCATGGTGAGCAGGCCGGCGGTGGTGGCGCTGCCGCCGAGTACATTGACCAGCCGCGCGACATAGAACTGCGAGCCGAGCACGCAGCCGTACATCACCGATAGCCCGAGCAGGGCGGCGGATTGACGGCGTTGGGTGCGGTCTAGTTGTTGCCACATGATGGGCGGATTCCGATTGGAAAAGGTGTAAAGAGCATGGCATAATCATTTACGCGGATCAATCGTTTAAATATAAGTTATTTACGTCATGAATATACGGGACATTGACCTGAACCTGCTGCTGGTGTTCGAGGTGGTCTATGCCGAGCGCAATTTATCGCGCGCGGCGCGCACTATCGGCATTTCGCAATCGGCGGTCAGCAATGCGTTGGCGCGCTTGCGCGACACGCTCGGGCAGCCGCTGTTCGTGCGCGCCGGGCAGGGCGTCGCGCCGACGCCGTATGCCGAATCGGTCGCGGCGGACATTAGCAATGCGCTGGCGATTTTGCGCAACGCGTTGCAGGAAAGCGCTTTCGATTTCCATTCATCGGAGCGGCGCTTCACCCTGATTTGCAGCGATTATTCCGCCGCGCTGATCTTGCCGGCCGTGCAGCGCCGAGTCGAGGAACTGGCGCCACACGTCACCTTGCAAGTCATTGCGCGTCAGGACAGCGCTGGTTTCGATCAGGCGTTGGCGCAGGGCGAGGCGGATCTTGCCGTGGGCGGCCTGCCATTTCTTGGCGGTGCGACGCGGCAACAGCGTTTGTTCGACGAACATACCGTGGTGCTGGCGCGGCAGGGACATCCGGCGACCATGCGGCGCGTTGACCCAAGCGTGCTCAACCACTATCCGCATGTGCTGGTCAACCCTTACGGCAATTGGCAGCCGTGGGAGCAGTTGTTGCAGGAAGGTGCGGCGATCGATCCGCGCATTGCGATTCGCTTGCCGACATATCTGGCCGTCCCCTACCTGCTGGAGTCGAGCGATCATCTAGCGGCGTGTCCGGGGAGGCTGGCGACTTTGCTGATGCGTAATTTCCCGCTCAAGATACTGAAGTTGCCCAGCCCAATTGGCACGGTGCCGATAGGACAGTACTGGCATGAACGCACACAGGAAGACCCCGGCCATCAATGGCTGCGTCAGTTGGTGCATGATCTTTGCCGTGACATGTAGGCAGTCTTCAACGAACAAATTGTATGAACCAAAAACTCACCCCTGTAACCATTCTCATGCTGGTTACCGCGCCTTTCTTATGGGCCGGTAACGCCATCGTCGGCCGCATCGTGTATCCGTTGGTGCCGCCGATCACGTTGAATTTTTTTCGCTGGGCGATTGCTTGTGTCATCTTATCTATGCTGGGCGGCTGGGTGTTTCGCCGTAGCAGCGGCTTGTGGCAACACTGGCGGCGTTTTGCCTTACTCGGTCTGCTCGGTGTCGGCGTGTATAACGCGATGCAATACTTGGCCTTGCACAGTTCGACGCCGATCAATGTGACCTTGGTCGGTTCCAGCATGCCGGCTTGGATGCTGGCGATAGGCTGGTTGTTTTTCGGCGCACAGGTATCGCCGCGCCAGATCGCCGGCGCGCTGCTGTCGATAGGCGGCGTGTTGATCGTACTGTCGCATGGCGAATGGGAACGGCTGCTGGCTTTTCGCATGGTGCCGGGCGATCTCTACATGATCGTCGCCACCATCGCCTGGTCTTTTTATAGCTGGCTGCTGGTGCGGCCGAAGGAGCCGGAAGCGATCCGACGTGATTGGGCTGCCTTCCTGCTGGCGCAGGTCGCGTTCGGCGTGGCATGGTCGGGCGTGTTTGCTGCCGGCGAGTGGGCGCTGACCGATGCGCATATCCAGTGGAATGGCACGCTGTTGGCGGGCATCGTGTATGTCGCCATCGGTCCGGCCATCATCGCGTTTCGTTGCTGGGGCGGCGGCGTCGAACGCGTCGGGCCGAATATCGCGTCCTTCTTCAACAACCTGACACCCTTGTTCGCGGCGTTGATGTCATCCGCTTTTCTTGGCGAGCTGCCGCATCTCTATCACGCCATCGCTTTCTTGCTGATCGTCGCCGGCATCGTGTTGTCAGCGCGCCGATAAAAAAAGCGCAGCGAAAAGCTGCGCTTTGCTGCAGCGAGGAACGGCGATCAATAACCGTATTTCTTGCCGACTTCGTTGCCGAGATAACCGCCGCCCAGTGCGCCGGCGACAGTCGCCAGCGTCTTGCCATTGCCGCCGCCGACTTGGTTGCCGAGCAAGCCGCCGAGCACCGCGCCGGCGGCGATGCCGACCACGCTATGCTGTGGAGCTTGCGCGGGTGCCTGCACCGCTGCTTGTTGTGTTGGCTGGCCGTAATTCGGCGCGGGTTGAGCATAATTCGGCGCAGCTTGGGCATACTGCGGTGCCGGGCGATCCACGGTGCGATAGACCACTTTCCTGTGTACCACGACCTTGGGTTTGGCCGGCGTTTGCACGGCGGCAGTTTGCAGCGGTGCTGTCACGGGCGCGGCTGGGGCAGCAGAAACTGCCGCGAGCGGTGCGCTTGCGCTAACCGGCATGTCAGGCGTATTCGAGCCACGCGATTTGGGCAGAATGCCGGTGATGGCCGCCGCACCCAGCAGGCTGACCAGCATCACCGAGGCGGCAGCGCCGGCCATCAGCGGATGAATGCGGTTGGTGGTTTGCATGGTGTCCATATGCTTTCCCTTCGAGTGGTGAACAAGTGAATGCATCTTAGCCGGCGAGTCGCCGCAGAAACAGGGGCGATCTGTATCACTCGTAAGCATTTGTAAGCGACTTATAATGGCGGCCGTCCGATTGATATCGAGTGAAATGTCATGCAATTCAAAGAAGTGTTGCCAAGATGCTTATCGAAGCGATACGCCATGCGCGGGATGGCGCTCTGTTTGGCGCTCGGCATGGTGACGCCTGTTAGCGCGCAATATGTCGAAGACCTGTCGGCGCGTTCGATCCTCATCGCCAATTTGGGCGAGTCGGCGCTGCTTTCTATGCAATTGCTGGCGGCGCGCGCGCAAAATCGCAGCGACATTCCGGCGAGTGTGCTTGCTTGCGTCAAGTCGCTCGACAAAACCAGTTTCGATCCCATTCTGTCGATTGCCATCAGCGAAAATTTAAGCGATGAAGAAATCGCCGCAGCAGAAAATTTTTATGCCAGCGATCTCGGGCGCAAGTATGCGAAGCATGGGCTGCTGCAAGTGTATGAAGCCGCCGGTGCCGAACCGCCGGAAGATTATCCGGCATTCAGCGAAGAAGAAATGAAAACACTGGAAGCATTCAGCCTGACGCCGGCCGGCGACAAGTTGATCGTCAAGAAAGTGCTAGCCAAGCCGCCTGTGCGCAGGGCGATGGCATCGTTGACGCAGGAGTTGTTTGCGCGTTGTCATGCTTGGCGCGTGCAGCGCTGACACCATCGCTATGGCTATTGCTCAGGGCGTACTGACGTAAAACGTTGCCTCTCCCATTCCTGCCACGTGCGCCTCGATGTGCTGACCCGGCTGCAAGGCTACCGCCGGCGTGGCTGCGCCGGCCAGCACGATGCTGCCGGCAGTCAGCGCGATGCCAGCCCGGCGTGCCAGCCGCGCCGCCGCCAGCAGCGAACGCAAGGGGTCGCCGAGTATGTCGGCGCTGGAGCCGCTTTGCGCCAGTCGGCCGTCGATGTGCAGTTCGACCGGCAAGTGCGTCAGATCGGCCGGGCAGTCATGCCATGATCCGAGCACGAAAGCGGAGGACGAGGCATTGTCGGCTATCACATCGACAAGTGAAAAACGGAATTGCCGGAAGCGCGAATCGATGATTTCGATGGCCGGGGCCACGGCGGCAATCGCGGCGTGCGCTGTGGCGGCGTCGGCATCGGGCGGCACATCCTGCTTCAGCAAAAACGCCAGCTCCGGCTCGCAGCGCGGATGAATGCGCTGCTGCAGATCGAGACTCGCGCCATTGTCGATTTGCATGGCGTCGGTCAGCGTGCCGCAGATCTGGTCGGTGACGCCCATCTGCTGCATCTTCGCTACGCTGGTGAATCCCATCTTCAAGCCAGTCACACGTTCGCCACGCTGTAGTCGCCGACCAATTCCGGCTTGCTGGATGCGGTAGGCATCATCGACGTTCAGGCTGTGCTGTTCGGCGAAAGGCGCGATGGCTGTGGCGCGCAGCAATGCATCGTCGAGCGCGGCGGTCAGGGTGTCGTGCAGGCGCATGGTCTCAGGCCGGTGTGCCATCGATTTGTTGCTGCAGCCAGTCGTGAAAATCGCGTTGCATCGCCGGGGTCAATTCATGGTCGGCCGGGTATTCATGGTAAGCCAGCCGTACACTGGCCGCCGTCAATTGACTTTGCGCCTTGCGGGCGAATTCGATCGTCAGCTTGCTGTCGGACACGCCATGCGAGATGAAGGCGTGCAGATCGGCGAGCTGCGTTGCGGGCGCGATCAGCGGCGCGATCTCCGGCAGGATGCGACCGCTCAGGATGCCGAAGCCGGCTACCTTGTCGGGCCGCGTCAGGCCGACGCTGGCGCTCAGGATGCCGCCCTGGCTGAAGCCGGCGATCCAGATGCGTTGTCGATCGACGCCGTAGGCAGCGGGCAAGCTATCGATAAAATCGACCAAGGTTTGCCGCGATTGCTCCGCTTGTTGCGGATTGATGGCGGGCCCCTCGGCGGTGAAGCGTACTTGGAACCAGCCGTACTGGCCGGGGCCGAAGGCGAGCGGAGCGCGCGCCAGAATCACGGTCAGACGCGGGTCCTGCGCCTCGGCGAAATGGATCAGGCCGGCTTCATTGGCACCGACGCCGTGCAGCAGGAGCAAGCAGGGGCCGTGCGCCGCGCTGCCGCTGCGCACGCGATGCACCAGCGGCAGCGTGGCAATGTCGATGATGTCTTGCAAGTCATGTTTCATGATGTGTCCTTAATCGAATGCATAGGCATCCATCGCCAGTATTTCGTATTCGTAGCTGCTGTGCAGATGTCGAGTGCTGGCCGCGTCGCCGGCCGCGCCCAGCGCTGCGAACAGCGGTACTAGGTGTTCTTCGGTCGGGTGATTGCGCGCGGCAAATGGCGCTTGCCGGCGGTAATCCAGCAAAGCGGCGCGTTCGCCGTTCAACAACTTGGTCGTCATCCAGTCGCTGAATTCGCGCACCCATGCCGGTGGCGGCGTATCGATATCTTGGCCGCGGAATTCATACAGGTTGTGCGTCAGCGAGCCGGAGCCGATGATGAGCACGCCCTGTTCCCGCAGCGGGGCCAGCGCGCGTCCTAGGCGCTCGTGTTCCACTGCGCCCTGGCCGCGCAATACCGATACTTGCAGCGTCGGTATATCGGCATCTGGGTACATCAGCGACAGCGGCACCCAAGCACCATGATCGAGCCCGCGTGTGCTGCTGCGCTTGACGGCATGGCCGGCTTGTTCCAGCAGTGCGGCTGCCTGCTCGGCAATAGCCGGTGCGCCCGGCGCAGGGTACTGGATGTCGTACAGCGCCGGCGGGAAACCACCGAAGTCATGGATGGTTTCCGGCGTCGCGGTCAGGCTGACCGCCGGCCCGCCGATGGCTTCCCAGTGTGCCGACAGCATCACGATGGCTTGCGGCCGTGGCAGCGTCTTGCCGAGTTGCTGCAGGTAGCGGTGCGCCGGGCTATCGGTGATTGCCAGCATCGGCGAGCCGTGCGAAACGAACAGGGTGGGCATGCGTGTCATGATGGTTTCCTCGATAGGCGTTGAGCGGACAGGTTCTTACTTTAATACGCCTATCCGATTCTTGCGTGATTGTGTTCAGGCCTTGGACAACCAGGCCGGCGCAATCGATGTGCCTAGTCCGGCACCGTAACCGAAATAAATATTCAGCCCGGCTAGCGACTCCAGATAGCGCGCATTTTTCAAACCACCGGTATCGACTGCTTTGAAGCCGGCACTGTCGATCAATGCTTTGACGGTTTGCTTGGCGCTTTCGCTGTCGCCGGCAAAGAACACCGATACGCGTTCGCCGTTGGCCAGTTGCGGGCCGTCCGCCAGCACTTGTGCGAACACGGTGTTGAATGCCTTGACCACGTTCGCGCCGGGCAAGGCGCGAGCGATTTCCTCGGCGGCCGAGGTGGTGTGGCCGATGGTCAGGCCCATGTAATCGGCGGTCAGCGGATTGGTAATGTCGATCACGGTCTTGCCGCGCAGGTCGCCCAGCACTTGTAGGGCGGGCACGGCGTCGGCGTAGCCGGTGGCGACAATCACGACGTCGGCATCGGCCAGTGCTTCATTGGCGGCGACTGCCGTGACGTTCCGGTGCTGCGCGGCCAGTGCTTGCGCCTTGACGGGATCGCGCGCGGTGACGCGAATTTGGTGGCCGGCTTGCGAGAGTTGCTTGACGAGACCCGAGCTCATGTTGCCGGCGCCGACGATGGTGACTTTCATGATGTTTCCTTTCAGATGGTTTG
>JAFECY010000147.1 GCA_018241865.1 Pseudomonadota bacterium
AGCGGGAACTGGAGAAAGCCTGATCAGGCGCTGAAGAGCGTGACGAATTCCCGTGCCGCCGCTTGCGGATCGGCTGCCAGATAAACGCTGCTGATCGCTGCCACCATGTCGGCGCCATGCGCAACCAGTGGCGCGGCATTGGCAGCGGTCATGCCGCCGATGACCACGGCCGGCAAGGGAATCTCGACTTTCGATTGCGTGACGATGTGCGGCGGCGTCGTCACCGGATATTTTTTCACGCGCGAGGGATAGAAGCCGCCGAAAGCGACATAGCTAGCGCCGGCGCGGTGGGCAGTGTGTGCTAATTGCAGGTCGCCGTAACAGGAAGCGCCGACGATTTTCGTTGGGCCGACGGCGGCGCGCACTTGCGCCACGCTCGTGTCGGTGCCGCCGACGTGGATGCCGTCAGCATCGAGCGCAAGACACAGATCAAGAAAATCGTTGATAAGCAGCGGCCGCTGATATTGCCGGCACAAAGTCAGCAGGCTTTCTGCTTGACGCCGGCGCAGTTGCGCATCGGCGGTCTTGTGGCGGTATTGCACCAATACTGCACCGCCGAGCAAGGCTTGTTCCGTGACCGCCAACAATTTCTGCGTGTCATCCCAATCGGGCGTGACGAGGTACAGCCCTTTCATTGCGCCGGCTTGATGTAGGGACGTGGACGATTGGGAATGCGCTGACCTTCAGCGATCGCATACGCATGCTCAAGCGCCTGAAAGCAATACGCTTGCGCATCCTCGATCGCATCCGGCACCGGCCTGCCCTGCGCCAGTAATGCGGCGATGGAGGAGGCTAGCGTGCAGCCGCTACCGTGAAAAGCACCCGGCAAACGCGGCCATGTCCAAGAACGAAATTCGCCCTTAGTGAACCAACGATTGACCACTTTATCTTCATTGGCGTGGCCGCCTTTGATGAGCACATGCTGGCAACCCATGTCGAGTAAGACTTCGGCTTGGGCATCGGAGCGGCGTTCACCGCTGCATAGCACGGCAGCTTCCGGCAAATTGGGCGTGAACACGGTGGCAAGCGGCACTAAGGGCGTCAGCGTATTAACGGCATTGTCGATGGCCAACGCATCGCCGTGACCACTCGCCAACACCGGATCGAGCACCACCGGCAAGTCCGGTTGATTCCGGCGCAGATGTTGGATGATGGTAGCAATCGCTTCGGCATTGGCACGGTTGCCGACGATGCCGATTTTCACCACGGCAATCTCGATTTTATTCATCAGCGCTTGCGCTTGCTGCTGCAACAAAGGCACGGGAATCGGATGCACGCCATACACGCGGTCATTGTCTTGCACGGTCAGCGAGGTCACGACCGTCAAGGGATGCGCGCCAAGCGCGGCGATGGTTTGCACATCGGCTTGCAGGCCGGCACCGCCACTGGGGTCGGAGCCGGAAAACACGAGCACGCTGGATCGCTTCATACAGGACGTCCTTCCATCGGTGACGAGGGTGCTGCCATCATTTTTTTCGGTATGCGGCCGGCCAGATACGCGGCTCGACCGGCTTCGACCGCCAACCGCATCGCCCGCGCCATCAAAACCGGATCACGCGCGCCGGCAATCGCGCTATTCATCAACACGCCGTCGCAGCCCAACTCCATCGCAATCGCCGCATCCGAAGCGGTGCCGACACCAGCATCGACCAGCACCGGCACCTTGGCCTGCTCAATAATCAACGACAAATTCCACGGATTGAGGATGCCCATGCCGGAGCCGATCAGGGATGCCAAAGGCATGACCGCAACGCAGCCGATCTGTTCCAGCATTCTGGCCTGAATCGGGTCGTCGCTGCAATAAACCATGACATCGAAACCATCTTTTACCAACAGTTCGGCCGCCTTGATGGTTTCCGGCATGTTGGGGAACAGGGTTTTTTCGTCGCCCAGCACTTCGAGCTTGACCAGCTTGTGGCCATGTAACAATTCACGCGCCAATTGCAAGGTATACACCGCATCGGCAGCGGTATAACAGCCAGCGGAATTGGGCAGCAACGTCATGCGTTCGGGCGAAATGACGTCGAGCAGGCTGGGGGTGTTCGGGTCTTGACCGATATTCACGCGACGAATCGCCACCGTGATGATGTCGGCGCCGCTGGCTTCGGTGGCGGCGCGGGTTTGCTCTAGGTCGCGGTACTTGCCGCTGCCGACCAGCAGGCGCGAGCGGTAGGTCTTGCCGGCGATGGTTAGGCCGTCATTGTTACTAATGTCTTGCATATTCCCTCCGTACTCCCTCCCCTTCAAGGGGAGGGGACCAAAGTCATCCGCCACCAATTGCCCGCACGATATCGACCCGGTCGCTGGGCAGGAGTACGCGTTGCGCCCACAAATGCCGCGGCACGATTTCGCGGTTGATTGCCACCGCCAGCGACTTGTTGGTCAAGTCGAGGACGGCGATCAATTCCTGCACATTCTGGTTGTCGGTGATCGAGTGCGGCGCACCGTTCAATTCGATTTCCATGCTGAGAACCTCGTTTACTGCTTGCGATAAATTTCCGCGCCGCTTTTCACGAACTCGACCGCCTTCACTTCCATGCCCTGCTTCAAGGCTTGCTCGTCCGAGATGCCTTGCGATGCCGCGTAATCGCGCACATCCTGGGTGATCTTCATCGAGCAGAAATGTGGGCCGCACATCGAGCAGAAATGCGCCACCTTGGCCGAATCCTTGGGCAGAGTTTCGTCGTGAAATTCGCGCGCCTTGTCCGGGTCGAGGCCGATGTTGAACTGATCTTCCCAGCGGAACTCGAAGCGCGCTTTCGACAGCGCGTTGTCGCGGATCTGCGCGCCCGGATGTCCCTTGGCCAAGTCCGCCGCATGCGCCGCCAGCTTGTAGGTGATGATGCCTTCCTTGACATCCGCCTTGTTCGGCAAACCGAGGTGCTCCTTCGGCGTCACATAACAAAGCATCGCCGTGCCATACCAGCCGATCATGGCCGCGCCGATGCCGGAGGTGATGTGGTCGTAGCCGGGCGCGATGTCGGTGGTCAAGGGGCCGAGCGTGTAGAACGGCGCTTCATGGCACTGTTCCAATTGCAGGTCCATGTTTTCCTTGATGAGATGCATCGGCACATGACCCGGGCCTTCGATCATCACTTGCACGTCGTGCTTCCAAGCGATCTGCGTCAATTCACCGAGCGTCTTCAATTCGCCCAGTTGCGCTTCGTCATTGGCATCATAGATCGAGCCTGGGCGCAGTCCGTCACCCAGTGAAAACGACACGTCGTAGGCTTTCATGATGTCGCAGATGTCTTCAAAGTGCGTATACAAGAAAGACTCTTTGTGATGCGCTAGACACCACTTCGCCATGATCGAACCGCCGCGCGAGACGATGCCGGTCATGCGCTTAGCGGTCAGCGGCACGTATTGCAGGCGCACGCCGGCGTGAATGGTGAAGTAATCGACGCCCTGCTCGGCTTGCTCGATCAGGGTGTCGCGGAAGATTTCCCACGTTAAATCCTCGGCCTTGCCGTTGACCTTTTCCAGCGCCTGATAAATCGGCACCGTGCCGATCGGCACTGGCGAATTGCGGATGATCCATTCGCGCGTTTCATGGATATGCTTGCCGGTGGAGAGGTCCATCACGGTATCGCCGCCCCAGCGGATCGCCCAAGTCATTTTCTCGACCTCTTCGCCGATGGAAGAAGTCACGGCGGAGTTGCCGATGTTGGCGTTGATCTTCACCAGGAAATTGCGGCCGATAATCATCGGCTCGATTTCCGGGTGATTGATGTTCATCGGGATGATGGCGCGGCCGCAAGCGACTTCGGCACGCACGAATTCCGGCGTGATTTCAGAGGGGATCGCTGCGCCGAAAGACTGTCCCGGATGCTGACGCCCCATCAGCTCAGCCAGCTTCGCGCCCAACGGACCAGAACCTTTCAGGCCTTCCAAGTATTCACGCCGCTGCAGATTTTCGCGGATGGCGATGTATTCCATCTCCGGGGTGATGATGCCTTGCCGCGCATAGTGCATCTGGCTCACATTTTTGCCCGCCTTGGCGCGGCGCGGCTTGCGGTGCAGATTGAAACGCAGCTCGGCCAGCTTCGGGTCGTTCAAGCGCTCGACGCCATATTCGGAAGTCGGCCCCGGCAATTCTTCGGTGTCATTACGCTCGACAATCCAGCCGGCGCGCAAGGCCGCCAGGCCGGAACGGATATCGATCTTGACGCTCGGGTCGGTGTAGGGACCAGAGGTGTCATAGACGAAGATGGGCGGATTTTTTTCCGCGCCGAAGGAAGCCGGCGTATCGCTCTGGCTGATTTCCCGCATCGGCACCCGGATATCGGCGCGCGAGCCTTCGACGTAAATCTTGCGAGAATTCGGCAGCGGCTGGATGGCGGCTTCATCGACCGTCGCGGTGGCGGCGAGGAATTGCGGATTGGCGTTCATTGAGTCTCCTTCATTGGCGAAGGAGCATGGACGGATAGATGCCATCCCGTGCTTCCCTTCGCTGGCATTATCCAGATCAGGTCAAGGGTATTTCTCACCCGACCGCGGACTGTCAAAACTACTGCGCCGTTCGATCTTGCGTCCTCCGGTGCTCAACGTACATGCGTACGTTGAGCACCGGAGGACACAATCTCAACCCGCTCGCTACGTTTTTACAACCCGCGTAACAATCTCGTCAGGACCCCTAGCGTTGCGCCGCCTGACAATTCGTCACGCGACATCCGGGAATTATACGCCGCCGAAGCCATAAGTCATCAACGAGTCACTTATAATGTGAGGTTTCGTAAAACCCACGTCAAATCATGGAATTAGCAAAATCCTTCGAGCCCGCCGACATCGAAAAACACTGGCGCGCCGAGTGGGAACAGCGCGGTTATTACACCGCCACTCTGGATGCCGGCAAACCGGCGTTTTCGATCCAGTTGCCGCCGCCCAACGTGACCGGCACTCTGCACATGGGCCATGCCTTCAACCAGACCATCATGGATGGTCTGACGCGCTATTACCGCATGCGCGGCTTCAACACTGCATGGATTCCGGGCACGGATCACGCCGGCATCGCGACGCAAATCGTGGTCGAACGCCAGCTCGATGCGCAAAAGGTATCGCGCCATGACCTTGGCCGCGAAAAATTCCTGGAAAAAGTGTGGGAGTGGAAAGAACATTCCGGCTCGACCATCACCGGCCAGATGCGCCGCATGGGTGCGTCCACCGATTGGAGCCGCGAATACTTCACCATGGACGGCAAGATGTCCAAAGCCGTCACCGAAGTCTTCGTGCGCCTGTACGAACAAGGCTTGATCTATCGCGGCAAACGGCTGGTGAACTGGGACCCGAAGTTGCACACCGCCGTCTCCGACCTCGAAGTGGTGTCGGAAGAAGAAGATGGCTCAATGTGGCATATCCGCTATCCGCTGGCCGATGGTTCCGGTTCGATTACGGTCGCCACCACCCGTCCAGAAACCATGCTGGGCGACGTTGCCGTGGCGGTCGATCCGACCGATAAACGTTACATCCATCTGGTCGGCAAAATGTTGGAACTACCGCTGACCGGCCGCCAGATCCCAATCATTGCCGACGAATATGTGGACAAGGCATTCGGCACCGGCTGCGTGAAAATCACGCCGGCGCATGACTTTAATGATTATCAGGTTGGCAAGCGCCACGGACTGCCTTTAATAACTGTAATGGCGCTAGATGGCCGAATTCATTCGATCGATTCAGTTGCAAAAAGGTCTGACATTTTTAATGTTTTTGATGAAGATGGCGGCTCACTTAAAGGCATTACTCCTTCCGCTTTTTTGGAAGAACTGACCTTATCCCCACAACAAACGTTAGAAAAATACGTTCCCACAAAATATCAGGGCATCGACAGATTTGAAGTTCGCAAGCAAATCGTCGCCGAGCTCGATGCGCAAGGTTTGCTGGCGGAAGTCAAACCACACAAGCTGATGGTGCCGCGCGGCGACCGTACCGGCGTGGTGATCGAACCGATGCTGACCGACCAATGGTTCGTCGCCATGAGCAAAGCTGCCCCTGAAGGCACGCACTTCCCCGGCAAATCAATCGCCGACGTTGCCTTGGAAAAGGTCGCCGACGGCTCGGTCAAGTTCATCCCGGAAAACTGGACCACCACTTACAACCAGTGGCTCAACAATATCCAAGACTGGTGCATTTCGCGCCAACTGTGGTGGGGTCATCAAATTCCAGCGTGGTATGACAGTACGGGCAAAATCATTGTCGCGACATCATCGGAAGAAGCCACGCAAAAATGGACCGCTCAGCGCCACAATGAATTAACTACCTTAGAAAAAAATGAGGAAAATTCTCCTGCAAATTTGGCGCGAATAGCCGAAATTAAAAACATCCTAAGTAAAGGATTGCGCCGCGATGAAGACGTGCTCGACACTTGGTTTTCCTCGGCGCTAGTGCCCTTCTCCTCGCTCGGCTGGCCGGAAGCAACCCCGGATTACAAGATGTTCCTGCCCTCATCGGTGCTGGTGACCGGCTTCGACATCATTTTCTTCTGGGTGGCGCGGATGGTGATGATGACCACCCACTTCACCGGCCAAGTGCCGTTCGAGAAAGTGTATGTGCATGGTTTGGTGCGCGATGCCGCCGGCCAGAAAATGTCTAAATCGAAAGGCAACACGCTCGACCCGATCGACTTGATCGACGGCATCGCCATCGATACGCTAGTCGGCAAGCGCACCACCGGCTTGATGAACCCGAAGGATGCGCCAAAAATCGAGAAAGCCACGCGCAAGGAATTCCCGGAAGGCATTCCGGCCTATGGCACCGATGCACTGCGCTTCACCATGGCCAGCTATGCCTCGCTCGGGCGCAACATCAATTTCGACCTGAACCGCTGCGAAGGTTATCGCAACTTCTGCAACAAGCTGTGGAACGCCACTCGCTTCGTGCTGATGAATACCGAAAGCAAGGATTGCGGCTTCGACGCCACCACCTGCGGCGATGGCCGGCAGTTTTCGCAAGCCGACCGCTGGATCGTCTCGCTCCTGCAGCGCACCGAAGCCGAAGTGGAAAAAGGCTTTGCCGACTATCGCTTCGACAATATCGCTTCCGCCATCTATAAATTTATTTGGGATGAATATTGCGACTGGTATCTGGAAGTCGCCAAGGTGCAAATCCAGAACGGCAACGAAGCACAACAGCGCGCCACCCGCCGCACCTTGCTGCGCGTGCTGGAAACCGTGCTGCGCCTGGCACACCCGATCATTCCCTTCATCACCGAACAGCTCTGGCAAACCGTCGCCCCGCTGGCCGGTCGCGAAGTGGCTGCCGGTGGCGACTCGATCATGCGTCAGGCTTATCCGGTCGCCGAGCCGAAGAAACTCGACGAACAAGCCGAAGCCTGGATGGCGCAATTGAAAACCCTGACCGATGCCTGCCGCAATCTGCGTGGCGAGATGCAACTCTCGCCGGCACTGCGCGTGCCGCTCATCATGGAAACCAGCGCTGACAAAATTGCGTTGCAGGCTTTCGCGCCTTATCTGCAAGCATTGGCGAAACTGTCCGAGGTGCAAGTCGTGGATGCGCTACCGCAGTCGCCGGCACCGGTGTCGATTGTCGGCGATGTTAAACTGATGCTGAAGGTCGAGATCGATATCGCCGCCGAACGCGAACGCCTAAACAAGGAAATCACGCGACTGGAAGGCGAAGTCGCCAAAGTTAACGCCAAGCTCGGCAATGAAAGCTTCGTCGCGCGCGCGCCGGCGCAAGTGGTGGCGCAAGAGAAAGAACGCCTCACCAATTTCACGGCCACGCTGACGAAATTACGCGAACAACTCGGCAAGCTGTAACGCCTACAATAAAAAAACTGCGTTTACGCAAAACCAGAAAAGCAATGAACCACGACGAACACGACGATCACGGCAAAACCAAAAGCGC
>JAFECY010000148.1 GCA_018241865.1 Pseudomonadota bacterium
CCTTCAAGGGGAGGGCTGGGGTGGGGATGGGGGTAAGGCAAATCCGTACTCGCATACCCCATCCCCCTCCCGCCCTCTGGGCCGGTCTGCCCGCGAATACGCGGGCGGGCGTTCGGCGGCGAGCGGCATGCCGCTCGAAACCCCGCTTTACCCTCCCCCTTGAAGGGGGATGGGTTCACGTTGGTTTTCCGCCGTGCACGCCGTGTTCGCCGTGGTTCATCCGTTTTTCCACCCCACTAGCGCAACCCGCTGATTTCATTATATAATTTTGCCCTTTACCACCTGGCAAGTGATCATCAATCGGGTCAAGAAGCAAGGCGACCGACGAAGTGGCGATTGGCTACCAACCATTTGAGGAAAACCATGAAACAAGGCATTCACCCGGATTATCGCGAAGTTGTGTTCCACGACCTGTCCTGCGATTTCAAATTCATCACCCGTTCGACCATCCAAACTCGCGAAACCATCAATTTTGAAGGCAAGGATTATCCGCTGGTGAAAATCGAGGTGTCGGCGGAATCGCATCCGTTCTACACCGGCAAGCACAAGATCGTCGATACCGCCGGTCGTGTCGATAAGTTCCGTAAGAAATTCGGTTCGGTCGGTTCCAAGACCCAGGTCGCTGGCTAATTTCGCCCACCGATCACAAAAAGGCAGCCGTGGCTGCCTTTTTTGTTGCAGCCCAGCGGTACTCTGCAAAATTGCGGCACAATAGCCGACGCCAAAAACAAAAATCCTGATGAAGCCAGTCCGCCTCCCCGCCTCCGCCACGCGTGCCCTGCCGCGCTGGGGATTGTTCGCGCTGTGTTTGCTCTACATCCTGCCCGGCCTAATCGGCCGCGATCCTTGGAAAAACGAGGACGCCGCCGGTTTCGGCATCATGTGGACGATGGCGCACGGCGTCTGGCAAGACTGGCTGATGCCCAACATCGTCGGCCTACCGATGACGCAAGACGGTCCATTGACGTTTTGGATCGGCGCGGTCTGCATCAAATTATTCGGCTGGGCGCTAGGCGAGCCGATAGCGGCACGCATCGGCACTATCGCCTTTTTCTTAATCGGCGCGCTCTCGGTCTGGTATGCCGCCTATCTGCTCGGCCGACGCAACGAAGCGCAGCCCTTGCGTCTAGCCTTCGGCGGCCAACCGGAAGCGAAAGACTACGGCCGCACCTTGGCCGACGGCGCGCTGCTGATCTATCTCGGCTGTCTTGGCCTGCTGGCGCATAGCCACACCACCAGCGCCGCCGCGCTGAATGTTTCGATGGTCGGTTTTTCACTGTACGCAGCGGCACGCTATTTCGAAAATTATTCGCTACGCGCCGCGATGGTGCTGGGTCTGGCACTTGGCCTCTTGGCCCTGTCGCGCAATTGGATTACGCCGGTTGCGCTCTGGTTGGGACTAGCGACATTCGGTTTGATGCGACGTGACGGCGCGCTGAAACAACTATTACTGGCCACACTACCCACTGCACTTTTAGTCGGTGCATCGTGGTGGTTGGCCTTGCATTTCGCCCAATCGCGCGAACCGGAAACCATCGCCGACTGGCTCGCCGCCAGCCAGCGTCAAATCGGTCTGCCCACTATCGAGACGATCAAGTTTTTCATCGTCAACGGCATCTGGTTTGCTTGGCCGGCTTGGCCATATGCACTGTGGGCTGTCTATGCTTGGCGCAAGCAATCGATGGCGTTGCATATCGCCCTGCCCTTCGTGTTCTGCAATGTGCTGGCAGTGTTGATGGTGCTCAACCCACAGTCGGCTGAGCACATCCTGTTGCCACTGCTGCCGGCACTGGCGATCCTTGCGGCCTTCGGCCTACCCACCATGAAGCGCGGCGCGATCAATGCAGTGGATTGGTTCTCGGTGATGACCATGAGCGCCGTCGCCGCTTTCATCTGGCTCGGCTGGATCGCCAAGCAAACCGGCTGGCCGGAGCAACTCGCCAAAAATGCCTTCAAGCTGGCACCGGGCTTCAAACCCGAATTCAATCTACTGGCGGTGATCGTCGCTGTGCTGGCATCGGTCGGCTGGGTCTGGCTGGTGCATTGGCGCATTGCGCGTCGGCCTTCAGTACTGTGGCGCGCGGTGGTGCTGTCGTCTGGCGGCGTCATCCTGTGCTGGCTGCTGCTGATGACGCTCTGGCTGCCGTGGGGGAATTACGTGCGTAGCTATGTCACCGTAGCCGATCAGCTCGAATTGAAACTGCCGAAAAATATGGATTGCGTCGAATCCAACGTCGGCCCGGCGCAACGCGCTTCCTTCGCCTACTTCGGCCATGTGCGTTTTGCGCCCGCCGGCAAACAATGTGATTTCCTGCTGCTGCAAGACAGTAACCGCAAAAAAAATGACGCCCGTCTGATTCACCGTTCTGGCCAACAGTGGCGATTGCTATGGGAAGGCCGTCGTCCGGCCGACCGCGACGAACGCTTCCGGCTTTACCAGCGAGTGGATTGAGTCGCCCGATGACGGCGGCAGACTCGCCCTTCTCATCGCGCCCCGTTGCGCGCATCGTTGCGCTAGCTTGGCCGATCTTGGTCGGGCAATTAGCGGTCATCGGCTATGGTGTAATCGATACCGCGATGGTGTCACGCTACTCGGCCACCGACCTCGCCGCACTATCGATCGGCGTCTCCATCTACGTCAGCATCTCGGTCGGTGCCAGCGGCGTACTGTTGGCGCTCTCGCCTGTCATCGGCCAATTGTTCGGTGCGAAACGCTTCGATACCATCGGTGCCGAACTCAAACAAGGTGTCTGGCTGGCGCTGCTGCTATCGTTGATCGGTAGCCTCATCTTACTGTTTCCACAACCGCTGTTGGCGCTGGCGCAAACCTCGCCGGAGCTCAACGCGAAAGCGAGTTTCTACCTGCAGGCCTTGGCGTGTTCGCTGCCGGCCGCACTCGGTTTCCGCGTCTATGCCGCCTTCAACAATGCCGTGGCGCGCCCCAAAGCAGTGATGCTGATTCAGGTTTCGGCGCTGCTGCTGAAAATCCCGCTCAACGCTTGGTTCATCTTCGGCGGCTTCGGTCTGCCGGCCTTCGGCGGCCCCGGCTGCGCCATCGCCACCGCCATCAGCGCGTGGGCTGCGCTCATCGCTGCTTGGATCGCCCTGCGCCGCTCGCCTTTTTACCGCATGTTTCACCTCTTCGGTAGCGGCTTCGTCGCGCCACAATGGCGCGCACTACGCACTCTGCTCGCGCTCGGCATTCCGATGGGATTGGGTTACTTGATCGAAGTATCGGCCTTCACTTTCATGGCACTGTTCATCGCGCGCCTGGGTGCGAACATACTGGCCGGCCATCAAGTCACCGCCAACTTCGTCACTGTGCTGTACATGCTGCCGCTATCGATCGCCAGCGCCACCGGCACCTTGGTTGCGCACGCGCTCGGCGCGGGCGATGCGGCAGCAGCACGCAAGATGAGCCGAAACGGCATCGCACTGGCCGGGCTGCTGGCCGCCGTCACCGGTGCGCTGGTGTTCCTGCTGCGCGATGGCATCGTGCGCGCCTACACGCCGGACGCCACGATCATCGCAGCGGCACTGCCGCTTTATCTGTTCGTCGGCGTCTATCACTTCTTCGATGCGCTACAGGTCAGCGCCGCCTATGTGCTGCGCGCCTACAAGATCGCGCTGATGCCGACCATCATTTACGCCGTGATGCTGTGGGGCGTCGGACTGGGCGGCGGCTACGTGCTGGGCTTCGACCTGTTTCACCTACTACCGTCGGCACTGACCGGCGCGGCCGGCTTCTGGCTCGGCAACACCGCCAGTGTTGCGTTGGCAGCAGCCGGGCTGCTATGGTATCTACGCACCGTGCAAAAGAAAAACTAAGGGAGGCAAACATGAGCCTGCGCATCATCTGCCTTGGCAATACCACGCTGGACAAGGTCTGGCCCGTGCCCGAACTGCCGGCCGGCAGCGGCAAATTCCGCGCCAGTGATTATTTCGAGCTTGGTGGCGGTATGGCAGCCAACGCCGCCGTTGCCGCTGCCAGGCTCGGCGCGGACGCCGCCTACTGGGGCCGCGCCGGTGACGATGCCGCCGGCATCAGCATGCAAAACGAAATGGCGGGCTACGGCGTCGATGTCACGCAATTCCGCCTGTTCGCCGGTGCGCGTTCGTCGGTCTCTTCCATCGTCGTCGCCCGTGACGGCGAGCGCAACATCGTCAATTTTCGCGGCGCAAACCTACCGGACGATCCGGCTTGGCTGCCGCTGGAACAGGTGGCAAAGGCACACGCCGTGCTAGCCGATATTCGCTGGGTGGAAGGCGCGGCCGCCGTCTTTGCCGCCGCCAGACAAGCCGGCATCCCGACCGTGCTCGATGGCGAGATCGCCACCGATGCAGCCTATGCAACGGTGCTGCCGCACACCGATCACGCGCTCTTTTCCGAACCCGGCCTGCGCGCCTTCGCCGGCCGCGACAGCCTCGACAACGACACCCGCCGCCGCGCCGCGCTGAAGAAAGCGCGCGATCTCGGTTGCAAGGTCGCCGCCGTCACGCGCGGCGCAAAAGGCCTGCTCTGGCTCGACGATCACGGCCTGCATCGCCAGCCCGCCTTCGATGTGGACGTGGTCGATACCACCGGAGCCGGCGATGTCTTCCACGGCGCATATGCCTGCGCCCTCGGCGAAGGCCGCAGTGTCGCCGACGCCATGCGTTTCGCCAGCGCCGTTGCCGCGCTCAAATGCACGCGCCACGGCGGTCGCGCTGGCATTCCCAATCGGAGCGAGGTACAAACTTTCTTAACAAATCGCTCACAGTAGGGAAATCGACGCGAATGCTATAAAATCGCGCAAACTAAAAATTACCCGCAACCATGCTGGGCAGGGAGGCCCACATGCGCAAGCTGTTCACCAAATCAAATTTCGACATCGAAGCCTTCATCGCCGGCAGCGTCGAGAGCCTGCGTTCGGTCAACGCCACCCACGGCCAGACTTGGCGCTTAGGCCAAGAAAGTTCGTGGAAAGTGGACGAGCAAACCGGCCGCATCGTCTTCGGCTTCGCCGACGGCGGCGCTGTTTCCGCGCCGGTGCAAGTGATCGGCATCTACACGACCAAGGACGGCCTGTTCCAATGGGCTTGGGATCACGCCGCCGTGTCGCCGCCGCTGCGCCAAAGCGCATTGCGCATCAGGGAATTCGCCCGCCAAAAACATTGCGCCGAACTACAACAGCAGCAATGCGCCTGCCCCGAACGCCGCGCTTGGGAGTACACCGCGCTAGCGATGGTGGTGACCGAGGCCAACGGCGCTTACCGCGCCCAAGTCGGCAACGATATGTACATCTTCATGACCTTTGGCGACATTACGCGACAAATTTAAGACCTCGCGTTAGGCAGGTTGCTAGCGGCCGACAAATCGGCGATAATGCCGGTCTTCCACGTGCCGAGATGGCGGAATAGGTAGACGCACGGGACTCAAAATCCCGCGCTGGAGACAGCGTGCCGGTTCGATTCCGGCTCTCGGCACCAAAACGCAGTATCACCAAGCATCAAACCCTCTCAAAACCCGCACTGCTAAAGGCTTTGCGGGTTTTTTGTTGTCTTACGCCGTTTCAGTCAGTACCATGAGATACCAACAATTTGATGGTATTTTTGTTGGTATCTGCAAAAATCCGAAAACGAGATGCTGCCGCAAAGGCGGAAGATTCTTTCTGTGCTTGTTTTTCGATCTCGGCAGTCTGTCGGACAAGATCAGCAGCACGCGCACGGATAGGGTTGCCGTCCGCATCCATCTCCCCCGTTGGGATCAGCATATCGGGGTTGCGCGCGGCCATATCGAAGGCGGCGGTTTGTTCTGGCGTGTCGGCCTTGATTGCGGGCGCTGCCGGTTGCGTATCCGGCGCGGTGGGCGCGGACTCTTCCCGCCCAAGGATGCGGGATACCGTGTCGGCTATTTTGTCAGGGAGCGTGCGCGCTTCGGGAGGATGGACAAACCCATCGACGGCGTTCTGGAAAAGCCAGTGACGCGCCTCAGAACCACTATTGAATTTAGGCGCCCATTCGATTGATGCGCCATTTGCATCAACCGGCGTCCATTTTCCTTCGGTGTCGCGGTGCGCGTACAGCCGCCGTTCACCGTCAAAAAGGACGGGGCGGGCAGAAGGAAAGGGGTCGCTTCCCGTTAGGGCGTCTTGGGCATGTTGTTGGGGTTGGCCTTGCGCATCGGTTCCTTCGCTTTGGCTGCGCCCAACCATAGGATGGTCTGCCATGCCGCTGGCTTCCGATACCTTTCGCACGGCGGCGTTTTGGTCTAAAATAGCATTGACCGACGTTTCCTGACCCGCCGAGTGCAACACGCCCGGCGCGGTATCTCCGGCGCGTGACTGCAAAATCAGCCCGGAAGATTCAGGATCAACGCCGGTCTTTTCTTTTGAGAGCACCGCCGTTTTCGCGTGGGCGTCATCCAGCACATGAACGGTAACGAGGTGTCGCCCCGCTTGCCCGTTGATGAGACTGTCGGCATAGGTCACGACACGCGGTACGCCGTCTGCGTCAGGCCGCACAACGCGCCAGGCGCGCCCCCGGTTGCCGTCCGCTGTGGCTTCCTCGGCAGGATCGAAACGGCGGATGATTTCTGGGAAGTTGAGCACGTCATCGCGCGTGACTTGTCGTTCGGGGGCTTTCGGCGATTCCTCGCCGTGCTTCCAGATCAGTTTGACCAAGCCCCAGCCTGCGCCTTTGACTTCCACGTCGCCCCGGCCATTCCACCCACCGCGCGCAATCACTACGCCGTTGATGTCGTCGGGCGTGATATGCACAATCGGGTCGAAGGCCTTCCCCGCCGGACTTTCTAAAACACGCTGATAGGCGGCATCAAGTTGAGCCTGTTCGGCGGTAACCATGTGCGCCACGCTGACCTGTTCCCCATTGTCAAGCTGCTGACGCGCTAGGTCTTGCCCATCTTTCGCGACGTTGGCTGCTGCGATGTCGCCCGGCTTAGTCAGCGCGTCGCCTTCACGGACACGTACCTCGTGCATCGTCAGCGCAGCAGCATGCTCGTCCGGCGTGAGTGTTGGGGGTGTCGGCGCAGCATCGGAAGCAGGCGGATTCTCCCCTGTCTGCAACTTCGTTTTGCCGTTGTGAAAGGCTGCGCCAAAACCCGCGCCGACAAGCGCGGAGATCGTTAGATTAAGGGGGTCAAGCGGTTGATACTGCTGGGCGATTTGTTCGTAATTTGCATGCTGAAGAAGCGCACGGATGCCGGCTGTCTCCGCAACATTTATCGCGGGATTGACGGCTGCGCCAATGGCTGCGCTTTGCAGTCGCGTAGCGCCTACCGCTGCTGGCAACTTCATCCCGGCAGCGCCTGCCACTGCGGATACTAGACCAGAAAGATTCGCCGTGGAAGCATCGACGCCTTGATCTTTTAATTCGTCTGCACGATTGATACCCACGTCCGCACCAAACAGGTAAGGCGCGAATGGCCCTGTTAGCGAATATGCGCCCGCTTCGCGGGGCGTTTTTCATTTATCCCAGCGTATTAATCAGTTCAATCAACGCTGCATGATCGACCGGCTTGTTGAGGAAGGCGGTCGCGCCTTGACGCAGAGCCCAGACCCGATCCGAATCCATGTCTTTACTGGTCAGCAGGATGACCGGGATATGCCAAGTGGTTTCGTCGTTGGTAATAGCCCGCGTAGCTTGAAATCCGTTCAGGCCGGGCATCACCACGTCCATGATGATGAGATCGGGCAGTTCGCTCTTGGCTTTGGCGACCGCTTCCTCGCCGTCGCAGGCGGTCACAACTTTGTGCCCTTCTTGTTCGAGCACGGCGGATAGCAGCATGCGCTGCGAGGGAGAGTCGTCAACAACAAGGATTTTTTGACTAGCCATGATGCGTGCGATCTGCAAACCGCTCAAACAGGGTGAATGGTATCGTCAGGCGACTTCTGCACCGGCAGGTAGCGCCAGTAAAAACCCTGCGGTCGCAAGGAAAATTTAATGTGGAGCTCTTCGCAAATCATATGCTCGGCCAGATACAGGGCTTTGAGATTATTGGTGCGGCTGATCGTGATATAGACCCGCATGGTTTTGGTGAGCGAGGAGTTGTGCAACTCCATATCGATCACATCGATTTCCATATCGTGTAATTTGCTCTTGATGTACGACGACACATCATTTCTGATCGAATTGAACAACTCGGCGCTGAGAGAGGTGGCGTTCCGCACGAATGACTCCACTAAAACAAGTCGCGACAACTGTCAGTAAATAGGATTTGGTTTATTTCGTCAATATGTCGCGTCGTTGCTGTTGCAGGCTTGTGGACGGTGTCGCCAACGCGTAACAAGATTGCAAACGATTGTATCGCGCTGAGCCGGCTTTTTTTGCCGGTTTGTTTGCCGATTTTTTGCCAGTTTTATGCTGCTGTATACGGAACCAATTGTTTCCACTGCGACCTTGCGCAAGCCTCGAGGCGAGGAAGCTGCGTACACCACCCTACCTTCGCCAGAACGCTGGCTGAAAGGCACAAAGAAGGGTAGAGTATTTGCATAACTAAAAATCGCACACGGAGTATGCATTGGTCTTTCTGACGCCAGATCGCGCAGACGACATTTCGAGACGACTCGCCCAAGCGGAAAGCTTGGACGCGGTACTTGACGTGCTCGGTGAACAGATCGCCGCCATGAAGCTGGCGGAAGGGTATCTGATCAATCTGACCGATGCTTCCGGTAGCAATCTGGTTTCGCTCAAAGTGAGTTTTCCGGGCGAATTCCGCAGCTTGGAACAAACCACGATCGGCCGCCACAATCCGGTTTCCGACGGTTATCTGAATAGCCGGGTATTCCAGAACCGTTCGATCCAGAGCGTTCATATCGGCAATGCCAGCGAGCACGAGAGAATGGTCTTGCAATACTGGCGCGCCAAAGAAATCGTCGGCGTGCCCATCCTGCACCCGCGACACCCGGATCAGGCGCCGATCGGCGCGGTGGTGCTGATCGAACAAAAAGACCGCATCGATCTCAGCACCTTAGCGCCGCTACATGAAGTGCTGCGCTTCATGTACGCCAGCCTCAGTATCTGGCTGCGCTATTCGCACTTGGATGACATGCGCGAACAAGCTGCTGCTGCCGTGACCGAAAATCAGCGCCTGCTGCAATTCCTCAACGACATGAACAGCTTGAATTCGGTGGACATGATCTACGATATGTTCGCTGCCAAGTTGCTGCCGCAGCTATCTTTTGACCTCGCGGCATTTTCTTTAGTCGAAAATGATCGGCTCGTCATTCAGAAGGTATGCACCGCTCGCCCCGAATTGGAGGGAATGGCGGCGGAATGGCTGATTTATCTGCAGCAAAATCCCTTTCCACTCGACCCGAGTGTCAGCGGCACGGTGCTGGTGCTGTCGGAAGACAAGGAAATGCTGTTCTCTGATCTGCAGGCGCTATCGTCCATGCTCATGGCGGAACACGATCGCAATGTGATGCATATCCTGAAGTCACCGCGCTCACTGTTTATCTCGCCAATCCGCCACCAGAAAAAACCCATCGGCATCTTCGTGCTGTACAGCCTGGACAAGCCGGTTTCACTTTCGGAAGCCGACACGCATTTGCTGCAGCAACTGTCGTCCTTCCTCGGTACTGCCATCACCAGCAGCCAGACCTATGCGGTCAGCCAAGCGCAGAATTTGGAAATCGGCCATCTCAACGATATGCTGCAGGGCAAAGTGAAAGAGTTGGCAGAACAGGCATCGACCGACCGCCTGACCGGTTTGCTGAATTTCCGCAGCTATGAAAGGGAAATGGCGAAGCGGATCAAGGAATGCCAGCGTTCCGATAGCAAGGATGCCTTTTCGCTGGCGTTAATCGATATCGACCATTTCAAACGCTTCAACGACACCTATGGTCACGCCGCCGGCAATGATGTATTGGCCGGCGTCGCTGCCGAAATCAGCAAAGTAATCCGCGCCAGCGACACTGCCTTCCGTTACGGCGGCGAGGAATTCGTCGTCACGCTGCCTAAATGCGATTTGCAAGGCGCGCTACTGTTGGCCGAACGCATTCGCGCCGCCATCGAAGCCGCCACTCACCAAACCGAAGGCGGCGCGCGCAATGTGACGGTCAGCATCGGTTGCACGGTGTACCAATCCGGCGACACGCAAGACACCTTGTTCGCGCGCGCTGACCAAGCGTTGTATGCCGCCAAGGGACAAGGTCGCAATCGCGTTTGCAGCGCCTGATATGCGCATGTTTCAGCGCGCCAGAAAAGCGCGCATCGCATCGCCCGCCTTGTCGATTTCGGTGACGCCGCCTAAGTGGCCGCCGATCGAATCGATCTCCACCAGTTCCGCTTGCGTGCCGTTCGTCTGCATCTGCGCCACCTGCGCCCGCGCATCTGCCACCGGAAACAGCAGGTCGGTGCGAAACTGCGCCACCAGCACTTGGGCGCGGATGTTGGACAAATCCGCTGCGACCGAACTGCCCGGTGTGCCGGCCACGAACAACTGGTTGGCGCGCGTCATGTACAGCATGTGATTGGCATCGACCAAGGTATTGGCGCGCAATAGGCTATTGGCGGCGAAGGTATGGTTCACCAGATAGTTGTGATCGAGCGCATCGAGCGGGCTCTTGCTAGGATCGGCCCAGCGGTGCTGGAAGGTGGCGGCGATGCCTTCTGGATGCAGCGCCGCGACGAGCACGTTGAATAGCGCCTGCGTCACGCCGGCGATCGGTTCAGCCTTGCCGTAGTAATCGCCGTGATTCCAGTTGGCGTCGGCCTTGATCGGCGCAATCCAGCTCTCCAGATTGCACAGCGCAAACGGCCGCTGCGATGGCGTGCCGTTGACAGCGATCACACGCTCGACCATCTCCGGGTAGGCGGCGGCCCATTCGTAAGACTGCAGCGCGCCCATCGACACGCCGGCGACGGCTACCAACTTGGTCACGCCGAGCGCATCAAGCAAGGCTTTTTGCACGCGCACGAAATCGCGGATGCTCACGATCGGGAAATTCAGGCCATAGGGCCGGCCGGTATCGGGGTCGATCGAAGCCGGCCCGGTGGTGACGGTAACACCATCCTTGGCATTCATATTGACCAGCGCATCGACGCCAATCACGCAGTAGCGGTCGGTATCGAGCGGTTTGCCGGAGCCGATGATGCTGTCCCAATAACCGGGCAGCGCATCGTCTGGTTTGTAACGGCCCGCGACATGCGAATTGGCAGAATAAAAATGCGGCACCAGAATCGCATTGTCACCAGCAGCGTTGAGTTGACCGTAGCGTTCCCAGCCCACTTTCACATCCTTAATCAGCCGACCACTGACCGTTTCATAGCGGGGCAACGTGAAGGATTGTTTTTCGACCAGACCGCTATAGATTTGTGTGGATTGCATGAGATTGCTTGCTCCGAAAAATCACCGCTGGATCAACGCTTGTTACGAATCGGCACCGCCACTTCTTCGATCTTGATCTCGCGCACCAGTTCCGGCACGGCCCAAGCGAAAGCCGGGTCGTTCTTCAGCTTGTAGTGGTACATGGCCTGCAGCGCCTGATGGTCTTCCTTGCGCAGGATCATCTTGCCCTTGGGCGTGTCGAAATGCAGGCCTTCCAGAGCCGCAATCATTTTTTCAGTGCTGGCATCGCCACCGGTTTTCTTCAGGGCTTCGACGATCGCCATGCCGGCTGCCATGCCGCACACGGTGAAGAAATCGGGCGGGGTCTTGAAGCGTTTGTAGTATTCGGCAGTGAGCCAGGTATTGGCCGGGTTTTTCGGAATGCCGTAATAGTAGTAGGTCGAACCTTCCATGCCGGCGTAATTTTTCAAACCGTACAGCGCCGGCAGCGTGGCGCCACCGGTGGCGTATTCGATGCCGGTGCTTTTCGGAATGGCGTCGGCCACCTTGAACGGGTTGCTGGCTCCAGCCCAATAAACGAAGACGATCTTGCGACCCGGCTTGTCCTTCAGCGCATTGAGCAGATGCTGCGCGGCAGCGGTGAAGTCGGTGGTCGCGGCCGGCACGTATTCCTCGTGGACGATCTTGGCATGCTTCAGGTTGTCCTTGAACGCTTTGATGCCGTCGCGACCGAAAGCATAGTCCTGCGCCAAGGTAGCGATGGTGACATCCGGCTTGTCGAGCACGATGGCGTTGGTGATCGCATCTTGGGTCGAATTGCGCGCAGTGCGAAAAATATAGCGGTTCCACTTTTCGCCGGTGATCGAGTCGGCCACCGCAGATTCGTTGATTAGAATTTTTTTGTTCTCTTCAGCCACCGGCGCCAGCGCAATCGACACCGCCGAACTGGTCGGGCCAACCGCCAGATCGGCCTTATCGTCGATGTAAGCTTGCGCCAACAGGCCGCGGGCAACGTCGGGTTTGCCTTGGTCATCTTTCTCGATGACCTTGATCGCATTGCCGTTGACTTGCATGCTGCCGCCGGTGGCGTACTGCAAGCCCAGCATCAGGCCGCGCTGCGTTTCGACACCATATTGTTCCAGCGGACCGGTGCGGGTATAGACGTGGGCGATGGTGATGTCTTTCGCTTGTGCAAAGCTTACACAAGCCAGCGCCAAAGCGGCGGCCAGTAAACGGTGTGTCATGTGTTCTCCTGAATTGTTGTGATACGGCTTGAGGTGATGCAGCGTTTACAACGCTGCGGTGTAGATCGCAAAAATATCTTGTTCGCTCACATCGCGTGGATTGTTGACCAGCAGGCGCGTTTGCAACAGAGCGTCCTTGGTCATGCGCTCGATATCGGCTTCGGTGATGCCGACTTCGCGCAGACGACGTTCGATGCCGGTGGCGACAGCAAGCGATTCCAGATGCGCGATCAAGGCGGCGCAGCGCGCTTCGTCACTGCCGCTTGCATCCGGTACAGCGATGGCGGCCAGCTCGGCGTACAGCGGTGCAGCGGCCGGCGCGTTGAAGCGCAACACATGCGGCAGCACCAGCGCATTCGACAAACCGTGCGGCACGTGGAAGATGCCGCCGATCGGATAGGCCAGCGCATGCACAGCGGCGACCGGCGCATTGGCGAAAGCTTGCCCGGCCAGCATCGCGCCCAGCAGCATGCCTTCGCGTGCGGCACGGTCGTTGCCGTTGGCAAAAGCCGGCAGCAGGTTGCGGGTGAGTAGCGTGAAGGCTTCGCGCGCCAGCATGTCCGACAACGGATTTTTGCGCAGACGGGTGGTGTAGGACTCGATCGCGTGCACGATGGCGTCGATGCCGGTGGCGGCGGTGATTTTCGGCGGCAGCCCCAAGGTCAATTCGGCATCGAGCACGGTCAGGTCGGCGTACAACTGCGGCGACACTACGCCGGCCTTGGTGGTGGCGCCGGTGGTGACGATCGAAATCGGCGTGACTTCGGAACCGGTGCCGGCGGTAGTCGGCATCTGCACCAGCGGCAGGCGCGGCCCGGCGACATTGCCGACGCCGTACATAGCAGACAGCGCTTGATCGGAGCCGGCCAGCACCGCGATCAGCTTGGCCACATCCATCGATGAGCCGCCACCGAGACCGAGGATGACTTCCGCCTCGGCGTCGCGTGCGCGCTGGGCTGCAGCCAGCACCACGTCTTCCGGCGGATCGGCCACCACGTCGTCGATCACTTGCACGGCGAAGCCGGCCTCGCGCAGGCTGTCCAGCGCCGGCGCCAGCATGCCGCTCTTGTGCAGGAAGGCATCGGTCACTAGGCACAGATTTTTCTGGGCGAAGCGCTCACGCAGTATCGCCCCCAGACGCCGCGCGCCGCCGAACTCGACCACCAGTGCCGGGACGGTGCGGAATTCAAAAGTGTTCATGGCAATCTCTCCTGATTGTTTGATCTTTACTCCCTCCCTTTCAAGGGGAGGGCTGGGGTGGGGATGGGGGTAAACCTCGCATCGTTTCCCCCATCCCCATCCCGACCTTCCCCTTGAAGGGGAAGGGGCAACAGCTTGTCCTTACACCTGCGTGCAAACGTATTTCAGTTCGAGATATTCCTCGATGCCATAGCGCGAACCTTCGCGGCCGATGCCGGATTGCTTGATGCCGCCGAAGGGGCCGACCTCGTTCGAGATCAAGCCAGTGTTCAAACCGACCATGCCGTATTCGAGCGCTTCCGAGACGCGCCAGGAACGCGCGAGGTCGCGGGTGTACATGTAGGCGGCGAGGCCGAATTCGGTATCGTTGGCCATGACGATGGCTTCGCTTTCTTCCTTGAAGCGGAACAAGGGCGCGACCGGGCCGAAAATTTCCTCGCGGGCGAGGCGCATGGTGCTGACGGCATCGGTCAACACGGTCGGCTGGTAAAACGTGCCGCCCAGCGCATGACGGTTACCGCCAGTCAGCACGTGCGCGCCCTTCTGCTTCGCATCGGCGACGAGGGTTTCCACTTTGTCGATGGCAGCACGGTCGATCAAGGGGCCTTGCACGGTGCCGGCTTCCAAACCATTGCCGACCACCAGCGCGGCGACTTTCTCGGCAAGTTTTTTGGCGAAGACATCATAGATACCGTCCTGCACCAAGAAGCGATTGGCGCAGACGCAAGTCTGACCACTGTTGCGGTACTTGGCGATCAACGCGCCGGCCACGGCAGCATCGACATCGGCATCGTCGAACACGATGAAGGGTGCGTTGCCGCCGAGTTCCAGCGACAAGCGCTTGATGGTCGGCGCGCATTGCGCCATCAACAGGCGACCGACTTCGGTCGAGCCGGTGAACGACAGCTTGCGCACCACAGGCGAGGATGTCAGCACGCCGCCGATGCCGCGAGCATCACCTGTCAGCACTTGCAGCACGCCATCCGGCACACCGGCGCGTCGAGCCAGCTCCGCCAATGCGAAGGCCGATAGCGGCGTTTGTTCGGCCGGCTTAATGATGATTGCGCAACCGGCGGCCAACGCCGGCGCCGCCTTGCGGGTAATCATTGCTGCCGGAAAATTCCACGGCGTGATTGCCGCGCACACGCCGACCGGCTGCTTGTATATCTGGATGCGCTTGTCGGTGTCGGGATGTTGGGCGATGTCGCCGTTGATGCGGCGCGCTTCCTCGGCAAACCACTCGATGAAGGAAGCAGCGTAGCGAATTTCACCGCGCGCTTCGTTCAAAGATTTACCCTGCTCACGGGTCATCAGATAAGCCAAATCTTCCAAGTTGGCAATCATCAGTTCATACCAAGCGCGCAAGATGACGCTGCGTTGCTTGGCCGATTTTGCCGCCCAAACACGTTGCGCGATTTGTGCGGCGGCGATGGCACGATCGGTTTCCATTGCACCCATCGATGGCACGTGCGTGAGCGTCTCGCCGGTGGCAGGGTCGATGACGGCAAAGCGTGCGCCGCTGTCGGCCTCGATCCACTGGCCATTGATGAAGGCTTGCGATTTCAGAAGGCTTGCGTCAGCTAGTTTCATGATTTGCCTTTCGCCGATTTTGTTGCTATCATCGTTCAATATATTGAACGATATTCATTTAATGGAATTTCGCTATCCTAGGCAGGTTTGCCAGCAGCGTCAAGTTTTTACGTTCGACGTATTTTGTTTTATCAAATTTTTCGGCAATGACAATGGCACGTTCCCAAGTATCCCCCTCCTCCGACCCTCCCGAAAAAAATAGCGCTCCCGCCGTATCGCGTGCCGCGCGCGTGCTGGATGCCATTGCGGAACATTCGACTCCGCTATCGTTAGCCGAGTTGGCGCGCATGCTCGCGTTGCCCAAAAGCTCACTGCACGGCCTGTGCGCGACGCTGGTCAATCTGCGGCTGGTGACACGGCTGGAAAACGGTCAAATGACACTAGGCCCGCATGTGATGACTTGGGCCAATGCATTTTTGGCGCGCAGCGATATCACCCAAGAGTTTTATGCCGCTTGGGATGAGAGCAAGGAATTGCCGGAAGAAACCATCACGCTGTCCGTGCTAGACGGCCCTAGCGTGGTGTATATCGCTTGTCGCAACGGTGCGCGACCGCTCGGCGTCACCTTCCGCATCGGCATGCGGCTGCCGGTGCCCTACACCGCCACCGGCAAGGCCATGGCCAGCACTTTCTCCGATCACGACATCAAGGCACGCCTACAAGGTGCTTGGCCGCGCCCGCTGACAAGCAACGGTCCGGCCAATTTAACGGATTTTCTCGGGCAACTGGATGCAGTGCGCGCGCGCGGTTATTCGATCGACGCC
>JAFECY010000149.1 GCA_018241865.1 Pseudomonadota bacterium
AGATCATCCACGGCGGCTGGTTCCCGCTGGTACTGGGCGCAGGCATCATCACGGTGCTGCTGACTTGGCATTCCGGTCGCGCACTACTGTTTGACAACCTGAAGAAGCATGTGATTCCCCTCCAAGATTTCCTCGCTTCGCTATTTGTCTCGCCGCCTTTGCGAGTGGAAGGTACGGCGGTCTATTTCCGTGCCGAAGGCGATGGCGTGCCGCACGCTATGCTGCACAACTTGTTGCACAACAAGGTATTACACGAACGCACGGTGTTCCTCACGGTGTTCAATCGCGAAATTCCCTATGTGGCGCCACAGGAACGCGTCAAGGTCGTGCCGCTCGGTCACCAGTGCTACCAAGTCAATGTGCAATACGGCTTCAAGGACGAGCGCGACATTCCGCAGGCGCTGTCCATGTGCAAAGACAGCGAACTGGATTTCGATCCGATGCAGACTTCTTTCTTCATCGCTCGCCAGAATGTGATCCCCACAGTAGGCAGCGGCATGATGATTTGGCGCGAGGCGTTATTCGCCGTCCTGCACCGCAACGCGCGCGATGCCGCCGACTACTACCGCGTGCCGCCCAACCGCGTGATCGAACTCGGCACCCAAGTCGAAATTTGATTCCCTGCGCTGCATGCAGCACAACTTCACATCACGTGTGCGCTACCTTTATGCTGCCAACAACGGCATGCGCTCGGCCGCTTCCAGCAAGAGGTGCGGATCGCCGGCGGCGAGCCGGCGCGAATCGGACAGGGTCTGACGAAAATGGCGCGCGCCCGGCAGGCCGGCCATCAGCCCCAACATGTGCCGCGTGATGCTATTCAAACGCAAACCCTTGCCATGATCGCCGTGGCGCTCTAGTTGTTCGCGGATGTAGGGCAGCATGGCTTGGATGATATCGGCGCGCGATTTCACCGGCGCGGCATCACCGTAATAACGCGCATCAAACGTCGCCATGAAATAAGGATTGTGATAAGCCTCGCGCCCTAGCATGACGCCATCGACATGCTGCAAATGGGCGTCGATCTCATCGAGTGTTTTAATGCCGCCGTTGACGATGATTTCCAGTTGCGGAAAATCGCGCTTCAGCCGGTAAGCGTAGTCATACTTTAGCGGCGGAATTTCGCGGTTCTCTTTCGGACTCAAACCCTGCAAGATCGCATTGCGCGCGTGGACGATAAAAGTAACGCAACCGGCCTCGGCCACCGAACCGACAAAATCGCGCACGAAATCATACGACTCGACTTCATCGACACCGATGCGATGCTTGACCGTGACGTCGATACTCACCGCGTCGCGCATGGCTTTCACGCAATCGGCCACCAGCGTCGCTTCATTCATCAGACAAGCGCCAAATGCGCCTTTCTGTACCCGTTCAGAAGGGCAGCCGCAATTGAGATTGATTTCATCGTAGCCCCATTGCTGCCCCAGCTTCGCGCTCTGCGCCAGCGCGTCCGGTTCGCTACCACCCAGTTGCAGCGCGACCGGATGTTCCTGCTCGCTGAAATCGAGATGACGCGCAACATCACCAAACAGCAGCGCGCCAGTGGTCACCATTTCGGTATACAACCAAGAGTGACGCGTGATCTGGCGATGGAAGACACGGCAATGGCGGTCGGTCCAGTCCATCATCGGCGCGGTACAGATTGTGCGCTTTTTGTAAATCATTGATTTAGGCCGTTTCCATGGGGACGATTCTGACACATCCAATACGACTCAACAGCCGCAGTTGTGTCAAAAATGTGCCAAGTTTAATTTTGCGACAAGAACAGGTCTCGAAAATCGAGCCGTTTTGGAGAGGAGATGGTGGGCGATAGTGGGATCGAACCACTGGCTTCCACCGTGTGAAGGTGGCACTCTACCGCTGAGTTAATCGCCCGATGTGGCCGGCATTATCGCACAAATGACTGGCCGCTTCAATTCGCAGGCGCGCTGCGCCAGAGACAGGTGCCTTTGATTTCCTTGTCGAGCCGATCGAGTGCGGCTTCATGCTCCGCTACTTCCTCTGCGCTGGCAGGCAGAACGATAATTTCCGCCATGGCTGCCACCATTCCTTCCGCCGTTCCTACAACGGGTGCTGCGGTTTCGGCCAAATCGATGGTCAGACTGTTCTGGCCGCGCGTCATGGCCAGATAGACTTCAGCCAGCAACTCAGCGTCGAGCAACGCGCCGTGCAAGGTGCGGTGGGCGTTGGAGACGCCATAGCGGTCGCACAGGGCGTCGAGCGAATTGCGTTTGCCGGGGTGCATCTGCTTGGCCTGCGCCAAGGTGTCAGTAATCTGCCCGACGTGGGCGTGGAAACGTTCGAGGGTGAGGCGCTCGAATTCCGCATCGAGGAAGGCTAGATCGAAGGGGGCGTTGTGAATGATGATTTCAGCGCCCTGTACGTAATCGCGCAGCTCGTCGGCGACTTCGGCGAATTTCGGTTTATCGGCGAGGAATTCGGTGGTCAATCCGTGCACCGCCAGCGCGCCCTCTTCCGAATCGCGTTCGGGGTTGATGTAGCGATGAAAATTGTTGCCGGTCAGGCGGCGGTTGACGAGCTCAACGCAACCGATTTCAATGATGCGGTCGCCGGAGCGGGCATTGAGGCCGGTGGTTTCAGTATCGAGGACGATTTGGCGCATGGTGTGGGCAATCAACAATCAATCATGAGCGGCAAGGATACAGCACATTACAAGACCGATTCCACCCCGCGATTAGCCAGCGCATCGGCGCGCTCGTTGCCTGCATGACCGGCGTGGCCCTTGATCCAGCGCCATTCGATTTTGTGACGCGTTTGCGCGGCGTCGAGCGCTTGCCATAGATCGACATTTTTGACTGGCGCCTTGGCAGCGGTTTTCCAGCCGCGCGCCTTCCAACCTTGTATCCATTCGCTGATGCCTTTTTGCACGTACTGACTGTCAGTGTGCAAGACGATGTCGCACGGTCGCTTGAGCGCGGTCAAGGCTTCGATCACCGCCTGCAGTTCCATGCGGTTGTTGGTGGTATTCAGTTCGCCGCCAAACAATTCTTTTTCTTTGTCGCCGGCGATCAGCCATGCGCCCCAGCCACCGGGGCCGGGATTGCCTTTGCAGGCGCCGTCGGTAAAAATTTCCACTTTATCCACGATGCTTGTCTGCCTTTCTTAATTTGTTGGTGACCGGCACGCCTTGCGGTGCCTTAGCCTGTTGCTTGCTCCAGGCCGGACCGATCAAGCGCATGCCTTTGACGCGCTTGACCGCCTGCACGATGTAGGCCGCGCCGAAATAAGGCCACCAGCGATTGCCGGCCTTTTCCATAAAAGCGCACCGCTCCAGCCATTTATCTTTCTGGAAGGGCGGCGCATAGCAGCCGAAATAGCCGCGATTGATATCGAGGTTGAGCAGCTTGAGCCAGTCCTTGATGCGCGGCACGCCGATGAATTCGCCATCGATCGGCAAGAAGTGCGCGCCGGTCAAACGCCCGACCGATTGCCGCATGCCCCACAGACTAGCTTGATTGAATCCGCAAATGATGAGCTGCCCT
>JAFECY010000014.1 GCA_018241865.1 Pseudomonadota bacterium
GAAGATCAAGTCGTCGAGGCTCTGCAAAGCGGCAAATCCGTTTCATGGGATGACGTATCGCACCTTGCAAGTGAAGATTTAGCAAGATACATCGTTCATCGAGCATTGATCATCGACTCTTTGGCAAACATGCCTCTTGACAGTGCGGAGGACGCAATCCATAGCGCTATTCTTCCTAAAAGGAGTGACGGCTCCAATATTCGCGAAAACAATGTCTGGTTAGTGGACGACAAATTTCTGTCCTATTCGAACATATACAGTGACCAGGCATTGGCGACCATCATTCAAGAAGTGGGTAATTTGGTAGAGTCCAAGCAGCAACGACGCCCTGATGTCGCAGCGTTCTTCTCGAAAGATAGCGAGAACCACCCTAACAAGCTGGTGATCATCGAGTTCAAGAAGCCTGGTGCCGATATCTTTGACAACAACAAAGCTCTCATGCAATGCCGGCTCTATGCAGGCGAGCTCGCTGATCGAATTCCAACGGTAAGAGAAGTCTTTGCGTTTTCCATTGTAGAAATCGACGATGAGTTCTACAGGGACATGAAGCAAACGGGCTTCAAGAACGTCTTTTCTCTGACGGAGCGAGTGGTCTATAACGATTTCTCGATTGGATCAAACAATGAGATTCCATTGCATCTTTATGTGATGCCCACATCAGCCTTAGTCAAGGATGCACGAGCCAGAAACAAGGTTTTTGAAGAGGTTCTTCAATTCGATTTGAAAAAATAGCTTCATGGTCTTTACTGCCAATTTTTCATGAGTTAAGCCACGCCAGAAACTGTCAGATCAGATCGCGTTTACTACACATCATTTCCGCCAGCCGCTTCTTCAACTCCCGCGCCGCAATCGCATACCCGCCATCGCTGCCATCGACAAAGTGCTGATGCTTGCCGTTGTACGACTGCACGATGCACGTCACCAGCGCTTCGCTCGACTTGTGGATGCCGTAGGCGAGTTGCCCTTGCCGGTATTCCGCTTCCAGAAATTCCTGCAATTGCGCCGCCTGCGCTTCGCTGCCGTCGATCACCATGCGCAGCATGCCGTCGAATTTGCGGAAGTCGGAATTTTCCACCAGCTCGTCGCGGTAGCGGCTCCAGCGCACGGCTTGCGTGTCCTTGTTGTTGGCGAACAGATAGCTGCCGGCCGTATTGGCGAATAGCATGCCCACAAAATATTTCACGCGTCGCCACGCGTTGAACTGGCTGGTGCGCACGCGCCATTCATGCGCCAGCAATTTCGGATGAAAGGCCATGTGCATGCGTCCGGCGCGCAGCGGATGGTATTGCGTGACATCGCCGTAGAGCACCTCGATCTGCGCCAGCACGCGGCGGTAAGTGGCGAGGTTGGTTTGCGCATCGGCCGACATGGCGGCCACCAGCAGCGACAGCTTGTGGTCGTGGAAGCTGGGCACGCCTTGCCAGCGGCATTCAAAGCCTTCAAAGCTGGCGTCGGCGGGGCCGTCGTCCACCGTTACGCGCAGCACGTCTTGCGCTTGTTCCGACTTGACGCGGCGCTCCGCTTCTTCCCAGCCGCGGCCGGACAGCACCGGTTGCATGACGTGCGGTGACAGCTTGATCTTGCCCATGCGGACGTAGAAATCCTGCGCGGTCAGCGAGGCGACTTGCACCAGCCCGACCCGCAGATTCAGGCCGAAGCTGTCTTGCGCCAATTGTTGTGCGCCGCGCAGGGCGAGGATCACCCGTTCGCGCAAGCTGTCGGGAATGGCGAAGGTGGCACCATCGCCGCCGAAGATGAAGGGCAGGTCGATGGCGCGATCGACGTTTACCACCGCCGCGATGCAAGCGACGCCGACGGTGTTGACCTTTTTGTAGGCACCCGCTTCGATGGCCTTGGTCGAGCCCACCACGTCGGCAATCGCGATCCACCAGTCGCCCGGCAGATCGGCGTGGGCATGCTGTTGGGCGACATCGGCGAAGGACGACAGCGCCGGCAGGTCGCGGTAAAAATGCAGAGTGTCGGCGGCCATGATGAGGGGTAAATGCGCGTGGATGCGACGGACAAAAAGAAAGGCGTCCGCGACGCCTTTCTTTTGTTGAGAGCCGAATCAGCGGCCGAACAGTTTGCCGAGACTGCCGAGCAGGTCGGCGTTGTCGCCGGCCGGTACTTGGCCATCCGGGGTCAGGTGGTTGATGATTTGCGGCAGATATTGCGAGAGGTGTTGCGCTGCTTGTTGCGGATCGATGCCGAGCTTGCCGGCGATGGCGGCGACTTGTTCGTTGCCGAGTACCGATTGCACTTGATCGGCCGAGATCGGCAGATTCTGGCCGGTGCCGACCCAGGATTGCACCGCGTCGCCTAAGCCGCCGGCGTGGAATTTATCGACCAAGCCGCCGAGCCCGCCGTGTTGGGTAATCAGGCTGGTGACGATGGAAGTCAGGCCGCCGGCGTCGGCATTGCCGCCAGTCGCGGCGCCGAGGATGGAATCGAATAAACCCATGATGATCTCCTGTGTCGGGTGAAAGGGATTCAGAATAGCAGAAGTCGTCAATCGTGATGTGACCGGCGGAAGCCTTGGGTTACGGCAGCATTTGCCCCGGCAGGCCGGTTTCTGGACCTTGTCTGCTGCGGTTCCGGGGTTGCGCTGCCGGCGCTTGCGGTTGTTGGGACTGTTGCGATTGTTGCGGCTGTTGTGTGCCACCGCCAAACAAGCGGTTCCAGAAATCGCCGATGGCATCCGTTGCGCCACTGTTGCTACCGTTGCCGCCGTCGGTGCCGATGCTGTGTACGCCATTGCTGCCGACATATTCCTGGTACATCCAGTCGCCGTCAACTTGCACCAGTCCAGCCGGCATCGGGCGCGGCAGATCGGGTTTGCCGCGCAGCGCCACGCGCATGTAGTCGATCCAGATCGGCAGCGCCAGCGTGCTGCCGAATTCGCGGCCGCCGAGCGAGCGCGGCGTGTCGAAACCCATCCACGCCACCGCCACCACATCGCTGCCGTAACCGGCGAACCAGCCATCCATAGCGTCGTTGGTGGTGCCGGTTTTGCCGGCGAGGTCGGCGCGGCCGAGTTTTTGTCCGGCGGCCGCGCCCGTGCCGGCGTGGGCGACATCGCGCAGCATGCTGTCCATCAGCCAAGCGTTGCGGGCGTCGATTACGCGCGCGTCTTCGCTATTGGCTTCTTGCGGTTTTTGCGCCAGCACTTTGCCGCGCGCATCGGTCACTTTGGCGATCAGGTAAGGCTCGTGCCGATAGCCGCCGCTGGCGAATACCGAGTATGCGCCGGCCATTTGCAGCGGCGTGACCGAACCGGTGCCGAGCGTGAGCGTGAGATTGTCTGGATGCTTGCTGGCGTCGAAGCCGAAGCGCGGCAAATAATCGAGCACGAAGCGCGGTGTGATGGTGCGCAGGATGCGGATCGACACCAGATTTTTCGATTTGCGCAAACCGGTACGCATGGTGATCGGGCCGTCGTATTTGCCGTCGTCATTCTGCGGTTCCCAAGCTTGCGAGCCGGTCTCGGCGGCGGAAATCTGCAGCGGCGCATCGTCGATGATGGTGCCCGGCGACAGGCCTTTTTCCAGTGAGGCCGAATAGACGAAAGGTTTGATGGTTGAGCCCGGCTGCCGCCAGGCTTGCGTCACGTGATCGAATTGGCTTTGGGCGAAATCGAAGCCGCCGACCAGTGCGCGATATGCGCCGTCGCGGGCATCGAGTGCGACGAAGGCGGCGCTGACTTCGGGCAGTTGCGCGATCGTCCAATGTTTTTTCGCATCTTGCGTCACGCGAATCAGCGCGCCGGGGCGGATGGCGGTTTTGTTGTGGGGCGGCAGGAAGGCGGCAGCGAAACGCAAGCCTTCGCCAGCGATATCGATTTCCTCGCCGGATGCCGTCTGCGCTTTGACTGCGCGGCTCGATGCGGCCAGCACCACGGCGGCTTTCAAATCGTCGCTGTCGGGATGCTTGCCCAGTGCGTCGTCGATCGCTTCTTCGCGTGCATCTGTGTCGCTGGGCAGATCGATGAAGGCTTCCGGGCCGCGATAGCCGTGACGGCGGTCGTAGTCGATCATGCCGCGTCGCACTGCCGCGTAGGCCGCATCCTGATCGGCTTTCTGCAGCGTGGTATAGACGTTGAAGCCGCGCGTGTAGGCTTCTTCTTTGTATTGCGCATACATGAATTTGCGCACGACTTCGGCCGCATACTCCGCATGGGTGACGATGCGCTGGCTGCTGTCGAGTACAGTGAGTTTTTGCGCCAACGCCTGATCGTACTGCGCCTGCGTGATGTGGCCGAGATCATGCATGCGCTTCAAAATGTAGCGTTGGCGCTGGTAAGCGCGTTTCGGATTGATGACCGGATTGTAGGCCGAGGGCGCTTTCGGCAGCCCGGCTAACATCGCCGCCTCGGCAATGGTGATGTCGTTGAGCGGCTTGCCGAAGTAGGTGCGTGCGGCAGTGGAAAAACCGAAGGCGCGTTCGCCGAGGAAAATTTGATTCATGTACAGCTCCAGAATCTGATCCTTGGACAGTTGCGACTCGATCTTGTAAGCCAGCATGATTTCATTGATCTTGCGCGAATAGGTTTTTTCGCGGCTCAAAAAGAAATTGCGCGCCACCTGCATGGTGATGGTGGACGCACCCTGCGAGCTGCCACCGTGGATGAGGTTGGAAATCATGGCGCGCAACACGCCTTTGTAATTGACGCCGCCGTGTTGGTAAAAATGTTCGTCTTCGGTGTCGAGCAGTGCGGTTTTCATCAGCGCCGGAATTTCCTTGATCGGCACGAAGTCGCGCTTTTCCTCGCCGAATTCAGCCAGCAGCACATTGTCGGCGGTGTACACCCGCAGCGGAATTTTCGGTTGGTAGTCGGTCAGCGCTTTCAACTCGGGCAAACGGGGCGCAACCCATAGCAGGGCATAAGACAGCAACAGACCTGCGGCGAGGACGAACAGGGCGCACAACACGCCGAAAATTTTGAACAGACGCATACGCGGAAGCGGATTGGACATGACGGGAAGCTGAATACTATCCGATAATGCCAGTCTGATTCATTTCCCGAGGCGACGTTCACGTGCTTCCCCCGTCATCCGATTCCCGCCCGCGCATTTATTGGGACGAACAAGGCCAGACGCACAGCGCCCGCTGGCGTGCCGAGAGCGTCGCGCCACCGAAGCGCGTGGTGCTGGCCGACGACACGATGACGGCCGACACAGCCTATCGCCTCGCTTGCGAAGGCACGGGCTTACTATGGCGCGGCGATTTCCAGAATGCCCGCCAGTTGTTGCAAGCCTTGGCGCGTCGCGCCGACGGCAAATCGCGCAAGCGCGGTAAGCCGAATAAAGCACCCGCTTCGCCGACGGAAGCCTTCCACCTGCATCGGCAAGCGCAAGCGCAACGGGCACGCACGCTGGCGATGCTGTTGCTTCCCTTCGATGCCGACTACACCCTGTCCCTGCGGCGCGCACCCGATGTGCGGCAAGCCTGCGTCGAAGCTTGGGGTGAGCCGGATGAGCCATTCATCGCGTCGATGCGCGAACTGCTCGGCTTGATCGGCGCGCATGAATGGCGCAAGAAAGGCGTCGAGATTCCCGCGCTGGGCGCGCGCATCCATCCGCATTACGGCGTGTTTTCGCCGGTGCGTGGCGAATACGTGCGGCTGGTGGCCGAAGCGCCGCTGCCATCGGGTGCGACGGTGTTGGCGTTCGATATCGGCGCCGGCAGCGCTGTGCTTTCCGCCGTGCTGGCCAAGCGCGGCGTCGCGCAGGTGCTGGCTACCGACACCGATCCGCGTGCGCTGGCCTGCGCCGGCGATAATCTGGCGCGGCTCGGCTTGCAGGAGCAAGTCGCCTTGCTGCAGGCCGATCTGTTCCCGCCGGGGCAGGCTGCGCTGGTGGTGTGTAATCCACCTTGGCTGCCGGCGCGACCCAGTTCGCCGATCGAGCAGGCGATCTACGATCCCGACAGCCGCATGTTGCGCGGCTTTCTGGCGGGGCTGGCGCCGCATCTGACACCGGGCGGCGAAGGTTGGCTGATCCTGTCCGATCTGGCCGAACATCTGGGTCTGCGTGCGCGTACCGAGTTGCTGGCCTGGATCGACGCCGCCGGTCTGCGGGTGGCGGGTCGGCTGGATGCCCGACCGACCCATCCGAAAGCGGCCGATCCGACCGATCCACTGCATGCGGCGCGTGCCGCCGAAGTCACTTCCTTGTGGCGGCTGGCGGCGAAATAAACCCCCAGTTAGATTGCGAAAATGCAAACGGACGTTGCTTGCCTTGCACGGATAGCCTACCTATCCTGTTACAGGGGATGAC